>NZ_JBFULQ010000048.1:0-20935 GCF_054049815.1 Mesorhizobium sp. P5_C1
GGCCGGGGCCGCGTTCGATGTTTGGCAGGTAACCGGTCGTCGCCATCAGGTCGAGCAGGTCGATGATGTTGAGCGGCGTCGGCACCCAGAAGGCGACGTGGTGCAGGCGCGGCCCGATGCCGTTGGTGAAGGCGATGTCGTGGACGCCGCCCTTGCGGTGCGTCCACGCCGCCCACAGCTTTCCGCTGCTCGCATCCTCTGTGTATTCGGTGACGCGGAAGCCGAGCTCGTTGTAGAAGGCGACGGACTCGTCGACATTGGGCGAGAAACAGTTGAAGTGATCGATGCGCAGCGGCTTGACGCCGTGATAGAGCGCATATTTCTGATGGATCGGCGGCAGCCGCTCCATCTGAGCGTAGAATTCGAGCGGAATGCCGTGCGGATCGCGGGTGCGGAAGGTGCGCGACTGGTAGGGCCGCTCGACCCATTCCACCGGCAGGCCTTTTCCTCCAAAGAAATGCTCGGCCTTGTCGAGATCCTCCTCGGAGAACAGCTTGAAGCCGAGGTCGCGCGCTTCGGCCGTAGGGGCCTTCTTCAGCACGATGCAATGGTGCCCGCGCTCCTCCAATGCCCTGAGATAGATGGTATCGGCGGTCTCGTCGGTGACCTGCAGGCCGAGTGTGTCGAYATAGAAGGCGCGGGACCTGGCGAGGTCGGTGACGGCCAGTTCGACATGGCTGAGGCGCACGATGTTGAATTCAGGGTATAGATTGGGCTTGGGCAAGGGCATTTCTGATCTCCTCCGGTCAGCCGCCGAGTTTCGGG
The DNA here is from genome assembly GCF_054049815.1 of Mesorhizobium sp. P5_C1. Taxonomy (NCBI): domain Bacteria; kingdom Pseudomonadati; phylum Pseudomonadota; class Alphaproteobacteria; order Hyphomicrobiales; family Phyllobacteriaceae; genus Mesorhizobium; species Mesorhizobium sp. P5_C1. The sequence continues at coordinate 766 of NZ_JBFULQ010000048.1, forward strand.
ATCGCGTGCGCGGTCGTGGCGAAGGCTATGTTCTTCGTCTCCATGTAGAAGTCGAAGGAATGGTCGCCGCCGTCGCGGCCGATGCCGGWATTCTTGACGCCGCCGAACGGCGTCGGCAMATGGCGCACATTCTCCGAATTGACCCAGATCATGCCGGCGTCCAGCGCGTCGGTGAAGCGGAAGGCGCGGGTGACGTCCGACGTCCAGAGATAGCCGGTCAGGCCGTATTGCGTGTCGTTGGCCAGCGCCAGCGCTTCCGCCTCGTCCTTGAAGGAAATGGCGGTCAGCACCGGCCCGAAGATCTCTTCCTGGGCAATGCGCATCCTGTTGGTGGCGCCGATGAACAGCGTCGGGCTGACATAGCAGCCGTCGCCCGGGCCGGCGAACTTGCCGCCGCCGGCAGCGACCACCGCGCCTTCCGATTTGCCGATCTCGATATAGGAGAGCACCTTTTCCTCGTGCACCGGATGGATCAGCGGGCCGACCACCGTTGCGGGGTCCAGGGGATGGCCGATCTTGATGCGCTTTGCCTTCTCCGCCACCAGATCGGTGAATTCGTCGTAGACCGAGGCTTCGATCAGCAGCCGTGACGAGGAGGTGCAGCGTTCACCGTTCAGCGAATAGATCATGAAGACGGCGGCGTCCGCCGCGCGCTCCAGGTCGGCGTCGGCGAAGACGATCACCGGATTCTTGCCGCCAAGCTCGAAATGGACGCGCTTCAGCGTGTCGGCGCCTTGGCGCATGATCATCGAGCCGGTGCGGCTTTCGCCGACGAAGCCGATCGCTTTGATGTCGGGATGCTCGGTCAGCGCCTTGCCGGCGTGCTCGCCGAGGCCGTTGACGAGGTTCCACACACCTTTCGGCAGGCCAGCTTCTTCGGCGATCTCGACCAGCAGGCGGGCTGTCAGCGGCGAGAACTCAGCCGGCTTATGAACCACGGTGCAGCCGGCGGCCAGTGCCGGCGCGATCTTCCAGGTCGACAGCATGAACGGCGTGTTCCACGGCGTGATGATGCCGACCGGGCCGATCGGCACCCGAGTGGTCATATTGATCTGGCCTGTGGTCCGCAGCGTCTCGCCGTCGCGCGCCTCTGGCGCACGGTCGGCGAAGAAGCGGAAATTCTCGGCACCGCGCAACGCCGCCTTGGCCATGAACTTCAGCGCCTGGCCGGTGTCCATGCATTCGACGAAGGCAATCTCCTCGGCGCGTGCCTCGATGGCGTCGGCTATTTTGTGCAGCAGCTTCTTGCGCGCTTCGCCCGGCATCGCGGCCCAGGCCGGAAACGCCGCCTTCGCCGCCTTGGCGGCGCGGTCGATGTCGGCGGCACCGCCGCGCGCGACTTTGGCCAGCGGCTTGAGGTCGACCGGCGACAGCGTTTCGAACGTCGTGCCGTCGAGCGCCGGCACCGCTTCGCCGCCGATCTGGTTCAGCACGCCATCGCGCTTGAAACGGGCCAGATAGGCCTCGGCCTTCTTCAGATTGCCTTGCAGGTCGGACATCTTAGCTTCCGTCACTTGCCGCGCAGTCGCGGGTGGATTGCGTTCTTCTTCCAGCTCAGCACCGGGTCGATTTCCCGGATCTCGAGCGACAGGGCGAAATGCGGTGTCTCGAACAGCGCGGCAAGGTGCTCGCTCACCGCCGCGAAGACGGCTTCGCCGGTCCGCTTCTTCTCCTCGGCGCTGCGCCCGATTCCGATGCGAAACGACATATCGAGGAAAGCGTTTTCCGTCAGCCTGTCGGCCACCGCATAGGCTTCGGCGCGAAAAGCCCGCACCCGCACGGCGCCGGTTTCGAACAGCCCGGTATCCAGCACGGCGCGCAACACCAGTGCGCATAACTCGCCCATATCGACCTTGGCATCGAGATTGGCCGAATACTCGATGGAGAAGTGCGGCACCGCGTTTCGCTCCCCAATCACTTGTCTTGTTGTAGTTAACGCGTTAATTACATGAGGCGCCCATGAAGTCAAGTCTTGCATCGGCCTTGGCGCAACGATACGGGGATGGCTGGAACGGGCTTTCGGTGGGCGGATTCGGCTAAAGGAAGGCCTGTTTTCGATCGCAAGCCAGCGTGGGAGGCTTTTTTTCTTGCTGCCTGAAAACACCCGTCGTTCCCTGCCAATGGCGCTCCTGCACGCCCGCGAAGTGGTGATGGCGCGTTTTCGTCCGATGCTCGCGGCCCACGATGTGACCGAACAGCAATGGCGCGTGCTGCGCGTGCTGAGCGAAGCCGGCCCGGTCGAGGCGACCGAGCTTGCCGATCGCGCATCGGTGTTGCCGCCCAGCCTGACGCGCATCATCAAGGCGCTCGAGGGGCGCAGGTTCATAACCCGCAACAAGGCCGAAGGCGACGGCCGCCGTGTCGTGCTGACAATCGCCCCGGCCGGATCCGCCCTGATCGATGCGCTTTCACCCGAGCGTCGCATCATCTATGACGACATCGAACAGCGCTTCGGCCACGACAGGCTGGAAACGCTGCTCGATCTCCTGGAAAACCTCATCGACGGCGAGAGCTGACCGTTCGGTCCGGGCGGCATCGCTTGGGCTCACCCGCCAAAGCTGCCAAGCCGCGTCGGCTGCGTGTAGTTGCGGTCGACATAGAGCAGCGCCGAGCCGCCGCTGCCATGCCGGACATCGATGACCCGGCCGATCATGACGTTATGCGTGCCGACGATATGCACATCCTCGATCTCGCAATCGAAATTGACGATCGCATCCGACAGTGCCGGCGTGCCGGAAGTAAGCGTCTGCCAACGTGCCGCCGAATAGCGCGCTTCCATGTCCCTGGTCGCGCCGGCGAACTTTCCCGCAAGATGCATGTGGTCGTGCGTCAGCACGTTGACGCAGAAGCGCCGGTTGGACAGGAACATGGCGGCCTGCGTCGAGCGGCCGTTCATGCACACCAGCAGCGTCGGCGGCTCGTCCGAGACGCTGCACATGGCGGTGGCGGTGAAGCCGCCGCGTCCGGCCGGGCCGTCAGTGGTGACGATGTTGACCGGCGCGCAGACCCTCGCCATGGCGTCGCGGAAATCGGCTTTCGAAATCTGCGTGGCCATCTGGGTTCACTCAGCCGACGAAGCAAGCGGATTGAACCAGGTATCTCCCGTCCAGCCGTTCTCGTCATAGTCGGCCATGCAGGTGTCGACCAGCTCTTCCATCGCCTTCAGCCGCCCGCCGCGTTCGGCGCCCTTCAGCACCTGCAGCCGCACCTCTTCCGGCGCCCCGGCATAGTTGAGCTCGTAGAGTGCGTGGCGGCCGCCGAATTCGGTGCCGGTCGCGTCCCACAACAGCTTCATAATCTTGATGCGCTCGATATGGCCCATGTCGTTCGAGCCGCGCACATACTGCGCCAGATATTTGTCGATCTCGGGATTGTTGAAGTCGCGCACCGAGGACGGCAGGTAGATCAGCCCCGAGGCGATCACCCGGCGCACGGTGTCGATGACGCGCGGATAGGCTTCCGACATGAAGGTCCGGTAGGCAAGGGCCGCCTCCAGATTGGGCAGCACCGCGCCGTTCGCCCACGGGATCGGGTTGTACGCCATGGCATTGGAAAAGCTCCAGAACATGTGACGCAGCGCGATGACCTCGCCCAGCGCTGCCTGGTTGCCGCGGAAGGCATCGCCACCGGTGGCGCGCAGCGCCTTCGCCAGCAGGCCGGCGAGGAAGTCGAGCTTGACGGCAAACCGCGTGCAGCCCTGGAAGCAATAGCCGTGCATGAAGCCGGAAGCCGGATGGAATGACAGGATTTTCTGCGCGTCGCGCAGCACCAGCACGTCCTCCCAGGGGATGAAGACATTGTCGAGCACCAGGATCGCGTCGTTTTCGTCGAAGCGCGACGACAGCGGATAGTCGAAGGGTGCTGCAACGGTATTGGCCGTCTGCTCGTAGGAGACGCGGCAAAACATCTTTATCCCCGGCGCGTTCATCGGCACGATGAACATCACCGACAGCGACGGATCCTCGGTGACCGTCGCCGAACCCTGCGCCAGGAAATTGTAGTGGGTCAGCGCCGAGGACGTCGCCACCACCTTGGCGCCGGACACGGTGATGCCGGCATCGGTTTCCCCAGTGATGTGTACGAAGACGTCCTTCACCTGTTCGGCCGGCTTGTGGCGGTCGATCGGCGGATTGACGATGGCGTGGTTCATGAACAGCGCCGCCTCCTGGGCGCGCTTGTGCCAGGACAGCGCGTTGTCCTTGAACGGCCCGTACCAGTCGGCATTGGCGCCAAGCGTGTTCATCAGCGCCGCCTTGTAATCGGGTGTGCGCCCCATCCAGCCATAGGACATGCGCGACCACTGGGCGATAGCTGCTTGCTGGTCGACAAGCTCGGCGGAAGACTTGGCGACGCGGAAATATTTGTGGGTGTAGCCGCCCGAACCGGTGTCGGTTGGCGAGGTCAGCGCGTCTTGCTGCTTGGTGTCATGCAGGGCATCATAAAGGCGCGCCAGCGACCGCGCCGAATTGCGCATCGCCGGATGCGTGGTGACATCGGCGATGCGTTCGCCGTTGATGTAGACCTCGCGGCCGTCGCGCAGGCTGGCCAGATATTCGGCCCCGGTGAACGGACGCCCCTTGTCGGCACGGAAGTCTTCTGAGCGCATGATGTTCCTCCACTTGCGTGACGACTGTAGCGCCTGGGCCGGGGATCGGTTATGGACGGAACCACAAAACTGATTGGACTTTTTCCGGCGCCATGAGCCAGAGTTCCATCCCCTACTTCTTCGTCTATGGCGAGCCGGTGCGGCCGCTCGATGTCGGCTTCCTGCATGTCGAGACGGTGCTTGCTCGCAGCAACATCCATCTCGGCGAGGTCGCCGCGCACAAGCATCCGCAGATGGGCCAGATCACCTACTGGACCGGTGGCTCAGGTACCTACCGCATTGAAGACCGCTCCTGGGACTTTTCGGCGCCCGCCGTCAGCTTCGTGCCAAGCAATGTCGTGCATGGCTTCTCGATCGGCCCCGGCACCGACGCCATCGTCGTTTCGGTTGCCGATGACGCGCTCGCCGCCATTGCCGGCCAGAGCTTGCTGCCGCTGGACAGGCCGGTGTTTACCGACGGCCCGCCGCACCATACCGCGTGGAAAAGGCTGGCGGCTGTGCTGGAGATGATCGCTGCCGAATACGCTGAGGCGCAAGCCGGCAACGACAAGGTGCTGCCGGCGATGATCGCCGTCGCGCTCTCCCACATCGCCCGCCTCGGTCCTGATGGGACCACCGCCACAACCTCTTCCGAGGCTTCGCTGGCACTGGGCCTGCGTCGGCTCGTCGACATGCATTTTCGCGACAACTGGCCGGTCGACCGCTATGTCGAGACGCTGGCCACGACACCGCATTTGCTCGACAAGGCCGCCCGCGCGGTGCTGGGCACCGGCGTCAAGCGGGTGGTCAGCGAGCGGCGATTGCTGGAGGCGAAGCGACTGCTGCTGTTCACAGTGCGCACGGTCGAGGACATCGCCTACGAGATCGGCTTTGACGACCCGGCCTATTTCTCAAGGGTCTTCCGCGAACGGATCGGCGAAGCGCCGGCCGCCTGGCGCCGCAAGCAGTTGCGGGGGCATTGAGCGGGTCACCTGGATGCGGGCCTTGCGGGAGGTTACGCCGGCGCGTCAGTCCGGGAGACCGGCCTTGCGGAAGCCATCGACGAAGTGCTCAAGCGTCGCTGCGTCGCGGAAGGGCTCTGTCGTGGCCCAGTGGCGGGTGGTGAAATGCGGGTTGCCGACGAGGAACAGTTCGACCTCCGCGCGCGCTTCGTCGAGCCGGCCGAGTTGCGCGAGGCTTGCCGCCAGGAAACGGCGTGAGCTTGTCCGATAGGTCTCGTCCCGGCGCAATGTCTCGACAGCGGCTTCGTAATCGCGGGCCGCATATTGCGCCGCGCCGAGCGTCAGATAGTACCAGCTTGGCGGAAACGGGTTCAGGCGGAACGCCTTGCGAATATGCTCGAGGGCCTCCTCGACCCGCCCGGCCAGCGCCGCGATGTCGGACAAAGCCGCCCAGGCGTCCGCCTCGTTCGGGTCGAGCTCGAACGCCTTGGCGAATTCCGCATCCGCCTCAGTGAAGCTGCGCTCATAGGCAAGCAGGTAAGCCAGGACCCAGCGGCAGCCGGCATCGTTGGGATCGATCGCCACGGCCTTGCGCGCCAGTTCCAGGGCAACGCTGCGGGAAGACTCACTTGGTCCGCCGGAATGCACCGATCCCATCCAATGGTTCATGGCAAGCCAGCGATAGGCCTCGGCATATTCGGGATCGAGCGCCACCGCGCGCGTCAGCATCAGATGCGCTTCCTGCGCCATCTGCGGCGAATCATCCATCAGCTTGCGCGCCCGCACGCAGAGATCGTAGGCCTCGAGATTTCTGGGTCGGTGGCGTGGCGGCGGTGCGCGCAACCGGCCGAGCAGCGCCTCCACGATCTTGGCCGTCACCTCGTCCTGGACGGCGAAGATGTCTTCCAGGCCGCGATCGAAGCGTTCCGCCCATAGATGATCGCCACTGACCGCGTCGACCAGCTGCGCGTTGATGCGCACGCGCCCCGAGGCGCGTCGGGCGCTGCCCTCCAGCAGATAGTGCACGCCAAGATCGCCAGCGATCTCACGCACGTCCATCGCCTTTCCCTTGTAGGCAAAGACCGAGTTGCGGGCGATGACGAACAGGCCGGATATCCTCGACAGGTCGGTGATCAGGTCTTCCGTCAACCCATCCGCGAAGGAGTCCTGCTCGGGATCGTTGCTGACATTGACGAAAGGCAGCACGGCTATCGATGGTTTGCCGGGTAGCGGCAAAGGTTTTCGCTTCGCGTCACCAAGCTGTTCGATGGGCCCCGTGAAGCGGTAGCCGACGCGTGGAACGGTGACGATCCATTCGCCGCCATCCCCAACCGGGCCAAGCAGCTTGCGCAGCTGCGCGATCTGAACGGTGAGATTACCTTCCTCGACCGCAGTGCCCGGCCATGCGGCGTCCATCAATTCGGCCTTGCTCAGGATGTCGCCGGGCCGTCCGACGAGCGCCGCGAGCAACTTGAGCCCGCGGTAGCCGACGGCAGCGGGCACATCGTTCCGAAGCAGCGTTCCCGCACCGGTATCAAGCACGAACGGACCAAAGGCGAAGCGTGATCCCTGCATAGGGCGCATCTATAGAGCAATTTCAGGAACAGTGTGAAACGGTTTTCCCGGGAAGAGCGCGTAGCGCTTTTCCTCAGGGAATTGCGTCAAAACAAAGAGTTAGGGCAGGTTGCCGGTTCCGTGAACCGGTGACCGGCTCTACCCATTTGGAACTTTTGAGAACTATTTGGGAAGGCTTAATTACGGCGCTGTCCGTAACCTGCAGAATTCGGCCTCTTTCAGGTCGAGGGCCTCTGGACCCTCAAACCATATGGAGGTTGTCATGACCAACATTCTTGAATTTGCCCCGCACAAGACAGCGCAGTCGGGAACGCCCGTGGCGCCAAAGGCGCGTCGGCATCTGACGACCCTGCAGAGCATTATTGCGAGCTGGCACGATCGGACCTGGCGCGAGCGGATCCGCTTTCGCTGGGAGCTTGCGCAAATGGCGAGGGACAATCCCTATCTGATCGACGATATCGGTCTGACGGACCGGCAGGTCGAGGCAGAGCTCGCCAAGCCGTTCTGGCAACGTTAGCGCGAAGGTTGCAAGGGCACCGGATCGCGGCCATGCCATTCGTCATGCTGGCGGCATTGGCTGGGCTGGCCAGCAGTTGTCGGGCGGCGCGGCATCGTCGGCGAACTTTTTATGCGCGGCTTCTGAAGCCGGCAGCGAATGATTGACCGGCAGCGAAGGACTGACAGCAATCGATCCGGACGGTTCAGGAATAGCAACCGCGTTCAATCCCGAGGCGGCGCACCAGCGCCAGCACGGCATCGATGGTGGGGGTCGGCTTGTCCGTTAGCCGGCCAAGTTCCTGCACCGCGCTGACCAGCGCGTCGATCTCCATCGGCCGGCCGCGTTCCAGGTCCTGCAGCATCGAGGTCTTGTGCTCGCCGACATCGCCGGCGCCCTTGATGCGCCGGTCGACGGCTATGGGAAAACGCACGCCGAGACTTTCGCCGATCGCCTGTGCCTCCAGCATCATGGTGCGGGCAAGCGTTCGGGTTGCCTCGTCGGCAACGATCGCCGCCAGCGTGCTGCCGGTCAGCGCCGAGATCGGGTTGAAGGAGAGATTGCCCCACAGCTTGACCCAGATTTCGCTGCGGATGTCGTCGCGGACCGGTACCTGCAGGCCTGCCTTGACCATCTCGTCGGCCAGAAGCGTGACCCGTTCGCTGCGCTCGCCGGAGGGTTCGCCAAGTGAGAAGCGTTTGCCCTCGACATGGCGGATCAGGCCGGGCGCGTCGACCTCGACGGCGGGATAGACGACCGAGCCGATGACCCGCTGCGGCCCGATCCGCTCCCAGATCTTGCCGCCGGGGTCCACCGCGTTCAACCGCGTGCCTTCCAGCGGCCCGCCGACGTCATGGAAATACCACCACGGCACGCCGTTCTGCATCGTGACGACGGCGGTGTCCGGCCCGAGCAGCGGCGCGATCTGATCGAGCGCAGGGGTGAGGGAGTGGGCCTTCAGCGCCAGTACCACATAATCCTGGGCGCCAAGCTCTTCTGCTCTGGCCGCGGCCCGAACAGAAGCCACCGATTCCTGGCCGTCTTCGATCAAGCGCAACCCATTTGCCTTGATCGCGTCGAGATGCGCGCCGCGCGCGACGATCGAAAGCTCGGTCCGGCCGGCCATGGCGAGCTTGGCGGCGAGATAGCCACCGATCGCGCCGGCGCCGAAGATGGTGATCTTCATCGTCAAAGTCCGAGTTTGGCGGCAAGCCCGATCCGTTGCAGCTTGCCGGTGGCGCCCTTGGGGATCTCGTCCAGGATCAGGATCTTGCGCGGCACCTTGAAGTCGGCGAGCCGCGTCGCCGCATAGCCGCGGATATCGCTCTCGTTGGCGGCCATGCCTTCGCGCAGCACCACCGCCGCCGCCACCTCCTCGCCGAGCTTGTCATGCGGCATGGCGAAGGTGACGACCTGCGCCACCGCCGGATGGTCCATCAACACGTCATCGACCTCCAGCGGCGAGATCTTCTCGCCGCCGCGGTTGATGATCTCCTTCAGCCGACCGGTGACGCGCAGATAGAAATCCTCGTCGAGCACGCCCTGGTCGCCTGTGTGGAACCAGCCATGCGCGAACGCCGTGGCGTTGGCGTCCGGGTTCTTCTCGTAGCCTGCCGTGACGTTGGGTCCGCGAATGACGATCTCGCCGGTTTCGCCGGCCTTGAGCAGCTGCCCGTCAGGCGCCATCACCGCCACCTCCGGTCCGGCGGAGGCGCCGACGCTGCCTGGCTTGCGGAGGCCTGGCGGCAGCCGGTTCGATGCCATCTGGTGCGCCGCCTCGGTCATCCCGTAGGATTCGATCACCGGGCAGCCGAAGGTCGCCTCCAGTTCGGCCATCACTTGTGCCGGCAGCGACGCCGAGGACGAGCGGATGAAGCGCAGACGCGCTGCCGCCAGCGCCTCGGCATTGCGTGCCGCCCGCGGCAGGATCGCCTGGTGCATGGTCGGCACCGCCGTGTACCAGCTCGGCCGCGCATCGCTCAGCCACTGGAAGAAGCGCAGCGCGTTGAAGCCCGGGGTGCAGTAAATGCTGCCGCCGGCAGCCAGAGAGGAGAGCACCGCCGCGATCAGGCCGTGAATGTGGAACAGCGGCATGATGTTGAGGCAGCGGTCATTGGCCGTCAGGCCGAGCGTGGCGCCGATATGGGCGGCCGAGGCCGCGATATTGGCATGGCTGAGCGGCACCAGCTTGGGTCGCGACGTGGTACCGGAGGTGTGCAGCAAAAGCGCGATGTCGCCATCCTGCGCCATCTCAGGCGCGGCTTGCGGCCCGATCGCAGGGCCCTCGATGGCAAAGCTTCCGGCCGGCGCGTCAGGCAAAGCGATAAGCCGAAGCACGCCGATGCCGAGCCGTTCGGCCACGGTCACCGCCGGCCCGCTCTCGTCCTGCGCAACGAGGATCGCCTTGGCGCCAATATCGGTCAGGTAGAAATCGAGCTCGTCCGCCCGGTAGGCCGGATTGAGCGGCGCCGTGGAGGCGGCTGCCGCCACCGCGACAAAGGCTGCGGCCATCTCCGGCCCGTTCGGCAGCACGATGGCCACCCTGTCGCCGCGGCCGATACCGCGCGCATGCAGCGCGGCTGCCGTGGCGGCGATCAATTCGCGCAGTCCGCGATGCGTCAGCGTGGTTCTTTCGGGCGCCGAAATCGCCGGCGCATCATCGGCGCCGGCGGCAAGACGGTGGGAAAGGTCTGCATCGTTTCCAGTGTGGGTCATGTCACCGCCTATGTTTCAAGCGACCGCTTACAAAGTCCAGCGGCGATTTCGGACACCGGGCCAATCGCCTCGGACCGATAGTCGACGTTAGCGCCGCCCCTCATCCGCCTGCCGGCACCTTCTCCCGTATAGAGACGGGGAGAAGAGGGAGCCGCACCCTCTGTGCATTTCTCGCAACGCTGGCGATTGGCGAAACCATCGATGAAAGCGTCTTTCTCCCCGTCACTATACGGGGAGAAATGCCCGGCAGGGCAATGAGGGGCTGCGCCAACACCCGGTGATGTAATCGCCCGACTCCGGACCACGCCACCATTTTGCCGATCATTTCAATACCCAAGCGCCAAACCATCCTTGCGCGGATCGGAGGCGCCGGTTAGCGTTCCCTTCTCCCAGTCGATCAGCACCACTTGCCCGCCGCCCAGCGGGTGATGCGGCTCGGCCACGCGATGGCCGCGCCGGCGCAGGCCCTCGATTGCTTCGGCGGGCACGTTGCGTTCGGCCTCCACGGTATCATCATTGTAGAATACCCGAGGCGCATCCAGCGCTTGCTGCGGGTCCATGCCGAAATCGAGCATGTTGGTCAGCAGATGGACATGTCCGAACGGCTGGTAGCCGCCGCCCATGACGCCGAACGGCATCACCACGCGGCCATTCCTGGTTGCCATGCCGGGCATGATCGTATGCATCGGCCGCTTGCCGGGCGCGATGGCATTCGGATGAGCCGGGTCGAGGCGGAAGCTCGAGCCACGGTTCTGTAGCACGACACCGGTCTTCGGCCCGACAACGCCGCTGCCGAACGAATAATAGGTCGAGTTGATGAAGGAGACCGCGTTCCGGTCGCGGTCGACGATGGAGATGTAAACCGTGTCGCTGCCTGGCAGGTCCAGGCGCGGCAGGTGCGTCATGGCACGCTCGCCGTCGATCTCGGCACGCAGCCGGTCGGCATAGGCGCTGGACAGGAGTTGTGCCACCGGCACCGGGACATGATCCTGGTCGCCGACGAAGCGGTCGCGGTCGCGATAGGCCAGCCGCCCCGCCTCGATCTCCAGATGCAGGCGCTCGGCGCCGTTGGGGTCGAGCCCGCCGAGCTTGAAACCAGACAGCACGTTCAACATCAAAAGCGCCGTCAGCCCCTGATTGTTCGGCGGCATCTGGTGGATGTCGTGGCCGCCATAGGAGGTGCTGACCGGCGCCACATAGTCGCCCCTGGTCGCTGCGAAATCCTCGGTCGAATGCAGTCCGCCCAATTCATTGAGCCGACGCACGATATCGTCGGCAACAGCGCCTTCGTAGAATCCGGCGCGGCCATGTTTGGCGACTATCCGCAACGTGGCGGCGAGTTCCGGTTGCCGGTGGACATCGCCGGCCTTCGGTGCCTTGCCGCCGGGCAGGAAGATGCGCGCGGCATGCTCGTCGGCCGACAGATCAGTCTCCGGTTCGGCCCAGTCGAAGGCGACGCGGTCATGCACGACATATCCATTCTCGGCATAGTGGATGGCTGGCGCCAGCGCCTCGGCAAGGCCCTTGCGGCCATGGTCCTCCAGCAACCGGGCCCAGGCGTCGACGGCACCCGGCACGGTGACCGCATGCGGTCCCTGCAGCGGGATGCAGTTGAAGCCTTTTTCCAGATACCAGTCGACCGTTGCCTTGGCCGGGGCGCGGCCGGAGCCATTGAAGGCCAGCACGTCGCCTTGTCCCGCAGGGCAGTAGAGCACGAAACAATCGCCACCGATGCCGGTCGACTGCGGCTCGACGACCGCCTGCACGGCGGCGGCGCAGACGGCGGCATCCATGGCGTTGCCGCCGGAGCGCAGCATCTCGATTGCGGCAAGCGTCGAAAGCGGGTGCGACGTTGCGGCAACCGCTTCCGTGGCACGGACCGGCGAGCGGCCGGGAAACTGAAAATCACGCATTCTGTCTGGATATCCCATGGTCACTTGAATCAATTCCTGCGCCCGAACATCTGCCCAACCGACAACAGGACGACCGACAGCACGATCAGGCAGGTCGAGATGGCGGCGATCGTCGGGTCGATCTGGTCGCGCAGCGCGTTGAACATGCGGCGCGTCAATGTCGTCGTATCGCCGCCCGATATGAACAGCGAAACCACCACTTCGTCGAAGGAGGTGATGAAGGCGAACAGCGCGCCCGAGACGATCGAGAAGCGGATCTGCGGCATTGTCACCTGCCAGAACGCGGCGACCCGTCCGGCACCCAGGCTGCGCGCCACCCGCTCCTGGTTCATGTCATAGGAGCGCAAGCCCGACAGCACCGTCAGCACCACCAGCGGCAAGGCCTGCACGGTATGCGCGATGACCAGGCCGGTCAGCGTGTTGTTGAGCCCGATCCGCGCATAGAGGAAGAAAGTGCCGATGCCGATCAGGATCACCGGAACGATCAGCGACGCCGTCAGCAGCGCGTTGATGGTGCCGTTGAAGCGCAGCGTGCCGCGGTTGATCGCATAGGCGGCGGCGGTGCCGAGCGGCGTTGCCACCAATGTCGTCATGATCGCCACCTTGACCGAGACGATCGTCGCGTCGCGCCACTCCAGCGACTGGAAATAGGTCTGGTACCAGCGCAGCGACCATTGCTGCGGCGGGAATTGCAGCAGCGTCGAATCCGAAAACGACATGATGACGATGATGATCGACGGCGCGATCAGGAACAACAGCACGAGGCCGCCGAGGGCGTAGAGCCACAGACGTTGCCGGTGCGAGATCGGCAGGCCGATATCCTCGCTCATCGCGAACTCCATACGCCAGTGGCGCGCGCGCCGAGCAGCCATTGGAACAGGCCGAGAAGCGCCAGCGTGACCACCAGCAGCACCACGCCGAGGGCCGCTCCGGCTCCCCAGTTCGAGTAGAGGCTGGTGGTCTGTTCCATGCGCATTGCCCACATGATCACCTTGCCGCCGCCCATCAGCGCCGGGGTGACGAAGAACCCCAGGCAAAGCACGAAGACGATGACCACGCCCGAGGCAAGCCCGGGCAGCGACAGCGGGAAGAAGATCTGCCGGAAGGTGGCGACCGGACCGGCGCCAAGGTTCATCCCGGCGCGCAGGCAATCGCCGTCTATGGTCTTCATCGAGGCGTAGAGCGGCAGCACCAGGAACGGCAACAAGATGTGCGTCATGCCGATGACGACACCCGACAGATTGTTGGCGAGCGACAGCGGCTGGCTGATGACGCCGAGGTCGATTAGCCAGCTGTTGATCAGGCCCTTGCGCTGCAGGATCACCAGCCAGGCATAGGTGCGCACCAGGACCGAAGTCCAGAACGGCAGGATGACGAAGATCAGGCAGATCGAGGCTGCCCGGCGCGGCAGTTGCGACAGCATGTAGGCCAGGGGATAGCCGAGCAGGACGCAGGCGCCGGTGACGATGAAGGCGACCTTGAAGGTGGTGACGAAGGTCTTGATGTAGGAGGCCTGCTCGAAGAAGCGCGCATAATTGGCGGTGCTGAGGACGCCGGCCTCGTCGAACAGCGACAGCCAGAACAGCCAGCCGATCGGCACCACGATGATGGCAAAGACCAGGAACAGGCTTGGCGACAGCAGCGCCAGCAGCCGCAGCGACTCGCGCCGGGCGTCGGCCCGCAACGACTGCGCATTCAGATCGCCGGCAGATGCGTGGAAGGCGGATTGCGCGCTCATCAATCTGATGCCACCAGGATCGTGTCCTGCGCGTCGAGGCCGAGGTTGATCGGCTGGCCGGGAGCCGGCATTCTGGCCAGCACGTCGCTGCGGCAATAGTCGCGCAGCGTCAGCTGGCGGCCGTCGCGCAGCGCCGCGTAGCAGACGAAGCTGTCGCCCTGGTAGATGATGTCACCGACCGTCGCTGTGATCACATTGACGCCGCTTTGCGGCTCGGCATTTGCCAGCAGCCGCAACTTTTCCGGCCGCACCACCATCAGGTGTTGGCCCGATGCAGGCGCCGGCGCCGCGGTATGGATTCTCCTGTCCTCGTACCAGACCGAACCATTGCGGCATTCGACGGGAATGAAGTTCGATTCGCCGATGAAGCCGGCTACAAACCGCGTCTGCGGCGTGGCGTAGAGGGTTTCTGGTCTGTCGAGCTGTTCGATGCGCCCGCCATTCATCACCGCGATGCGGTCCGACATGGTGATGGCTTCGCGCTGGTCATGCGTGACATAGACGGTKGTCATGCCAAGCCGGCGATGCAGGCTGCGCAGCTCGATCTGCATATGCTCGCGCAGGCCCTTGTCGAGTGCCGACAAGGGCTCGTCCATGAGCACGATGCGCGGCTCGAAGACGATGGCGCGCGCCAGCGCCACGCGCTGGCGTTGGCCGCCGGAGAGCTGGTTGACCCGGCGCTCGCCCAGGCCCTGCAGCTTGACCAGATCCAGCGCCTTCTCGACGCGCTCGGCCGTCTCGGTGCTGGCGACGCCGCGCTGCTTCAGCGGAAAGGCGATGTTGTGGAAGACGTTCATATGCGGAAACAGCGCGTAGTTCTGGAACACCATGCCGATGTTGCGCTTGTGCGGCGGCGTGGTGATGATCTCGTCGTCGCCGACCTTGATGCTGCCGGCATTGGCGCGCACAAAGCCGGCCAGGATCATCAGCAGCGTCGTCTTGCCGGATCCGGAAGGCCCCAGCAGCGTCAGGAACTCGCCGGCTTCGACATCGAGGTTGAGGTCGCGCAGCACCGCTACGCTGCCAAATCGTTTCTCGATCCGGCGCATGCTGATCGGCAGCGCGGATGGCGCAATGGACAAGATCATCGTCTCCTGAACTGAGGCGGCAGAGCAGGGCGAGCGGTTGCGCCGCCCTGCCGTGGTTTGGGTTCTGGCCAGGGCCTATTGCTGGACCAGATTGTTGAACTTTTCCGTCGCCTCGACCAGAGYGTCGCGCCAGAATTCGGCGTCCTGCAGCACCTGCTTCTTGACGTTTTCGGGCGCCGAATTGATGTCCTTGATCCTCTCCTGCGGGATCTTGCCGGTCTCGAAGGCCTTTTCGTTCACCGGCCCGTTGTCGACATAGAGCGGCAGATTGGCCTGCAATTGCGGGCTGACGAACATCGCCAGCGCCTTCATGGCGGCTTCCTTGTTCTTGGCGCCCTTGGGAATGACCATGCAGTCAGCGGTCAGGACACCCTGGTCGAACGAGAAGCTGACCGGCGCGCCTTCCTTCTTCAAGGTGCCGGCGCGGCCGTTCCAGATGCTCGCCATGTCGACTTCGCCGTCCTTGACCAACTGCATGGCCTGGGCACCGGAGGTCCACCAGGCATCGACATGGCCACGGATCTTGTCGACGGATTTCAGCGCGCCGTCTATATCGACCGGATAGACCTTGTCGATCGGAATGCCCTCGGCCAGTGCCGCGACGCTCAGCGTCTCCGTCGCCTGGCTGCCACTCAGCGCGCGCCGTCCCGGAAACTTCTCGACATTCCAGAAGTCGGCCCAGGTCTTCGGGCCTTTGTCGCCGAAAACATCGGTCCGGTAGATGAGCACGACCGAGGTGTAGGAAATGCCGACCCAGTCGTCATGGACCAGCTTCGGGTTGATGCCGCTCTTGTCGATGATGCCGTAGTCGAGTTTTTCGAACAGGCCTTCCTTCGAGCCGCGTGCGCATTCGTCGGCGCCAAGCTCGGTGATGTCCCATTTGACGGCATTGCCGGTGACCTGCAGCCGCACGTCGTCGAGGCCGTTGGTGGTGTCTTCCTTGATGGTGATGCCGAGCGCATCGGCGGTCGGCTTGAAGAACGCCTTGGTCTGCGCCTCCTGGTAGGTGCCGCCCCATGAGGCGACGGTGATGGTATCGCCCGCCATGGCGGGGGCTGCGAGCGACGCCATGAGAGCGGCAACCGCAACAACGCTAACGTTTCTGGTCATGTTCATTTTCGGCTCTCCAACCGGTGTTCCCATTGTTTTTGATTTCGCATGCTATCTTGTATACAATTTTGAGTGTAGCCTAGCGATCGGTGATGTCAACACCGTCCGGCGCGATCGAATTCAGGCGTGTCGAGCAGGGCAAAGATGGAAAGAGACGGCCTCGCTGGGGCGTGGCAAATTACGCCGACTGCGACTACAGCTGTGCGTGTCCCGGCTGAAAGACCGGAGAACTGGGGACGAAACCTTGGCCAAGGAAACCAAAAATACGCTACGCGACTCGGTCTATTCCTCGCTCAAGGCGATGATCGTGACCGGCCAGATTCCACCGGGCTCGCGCGTCACCGAAAGCGACATCGCCGCGAAGCTGAATGTCAGCCGCACGCCGGTGCGCGAGGCCTTCAACCGCCTCGAGCGCGATGGCCTGGTCACCGGCAGGCCGCGCCAGGGCTATGTCGTCACCGAATTCGACATCAGCATGTTCCGCGAGGCCTTCGAGATCCGCGAACTGCTCGACGGCCACGCGACAGAGTTGGCCGCGGCCGTGGCGACGGAGCAGGACAAGGCGCGGTTGCGCGCCATTCTGACTGAGTGCGAGCGGCTGGCCGCCATACCGGATCGCACCACCAGGGAAAAATTCCAGGAGCTCGAGGCCGGCATCGACCTGCATCGCGTCATCGCGCAGATCAGCGGCAATGTCATGCTGCACGGCATGCTGTGCGGCATCCTCGACAAGTGTCAGCACTATGTCTGGACGGAGCTCTTGTGGCTGGACGAATGGAAGATCGCCCGCGACGAGCATGCCGAAATCGTCGACGCGATCTGCGCCGGCGATGCCAGCCGGGCCGGCACGCTGGCGCGCGCCCATGTGCGGGGATCCCGCGACAACGTGCTGCGCCTGCTGCAGGCCAAATCGGACTACCAGAGTTTCCTGGCCAAGGCGTCTTGAACACGCCGGCTAACGGGATGAAGCGCCTGRCAGGCTTTCATTGGCACGCCCGAAGAAGTTCGAACCCCTTAGCGGCCGGCGCCTATCATGGGCTGAGCTCTATGCGCAGCGGCCGGACCTGCGGCCGGCCAACGATAACGGGCGGAGGGGTACAGCCGGCGAGGCCGGCTGCATTCGGCCGCTGGAATGCCATGTCAGCCAGTCGCGTCCTGGTTTTCCAAATAGGCACGAGATGCCAGTGGCTCCTACTTAGCGACGAATATGGATCAGGCTGGCGTCCCCGCCGATCGAAGTGGACCGCTAGGCCTTCGTTGACTGCTGCCAATACAGCGCACCGCTCAAGCTGATCGTCCGACAGCTCGCAATCAGGGACTTTATCTCGAACTGACTGAACTGCCGAAAAGGTCGAGATGATGCGTCCGGGAGCAGAGGAGTCGATATATCCGGCGATAGCGTCAGTGACGTCATCGGGAACAAGAAAGTTGAATTGGCGCGACGTGGTGGAAGCTACGATCCGATTTAGCATTTCGCCTGCTGAAAGCCCCAACGGATACTATCCGCTGCGGATGGTATATCAGCAAGAACTAATGGGCATCGGTCGGGTGTTATGCACCGAATTCTAATTGAACCTGTCGAAAGACACGCTGCCTCGTTCCGGCGAAGCGCCTTTGACCCTTCAGCCCTTGCGTTCCTGCAGGCTGTTGCCGCCGTCGACCACCAGCAGCGCGCCATTGACGTAGCTGGCGCCTTCCGATGCCAGGAACACGACCGCTGCGGCCACTTCATCCGGCCGGCCGGCCCGCGCTGGCGGCGTATGCAGGGCCGCGGTCCGCTCCATCTCGCTCGACGAACCCGTTTCGATCCAGCCGGGGGCCACGGCGTTGGCGGTGATACCGCTTTTCGCCACTTCGAGCGCCAGCGTGCGGGTCAGGCCGACCATTCCGGCCTTGGCGGCGGAATAGGCGGCGGTGCCTTCGAAGGACACCAGCGGCCCGGTGACCGACGCCACGTTGACGATACGCCCATAGCCCGCTTCGACCATCGCCGGCAGGAACGCCCGGGTCACCAGAAACGCTGTCTTCAGGCTGACGTCGATCCCTTGGTCCCAGTCGGCCTCGGTCATGGAGAGGAACGCCTTGTCGACCGAGGGCGATGCCAGCGAGCCCATGCCGGCATTGTTGACCAGGATGTCGATGGTGCCGGCGCTTGCCCGCAGCCGCTCGACATCGGCGGCGACAGTGAGATCGGCGACCACGGCAGTGGCATCGATGCCCTCGGCACGAAGCTCGGCGGCGCGATCGAGCACACGCGCGCTGGCGCCGGTGAGGACAACGGCATGGCCGGCATGGCCGAGCTGCCGGGCAATAGCAAAGCCGATGCCGTCGGACGCACCGGCCCCGGTGATCAACGCACGCTTGATGCTGGCAGGGGACATGGTCAAATCAGCCTCCGATGGTCGCAATCAAAGCACCATAGTCGATGAATGGATTTGGCGCGCCGGAGGAGATGAAACTGGTACTGCTGTGTTGTTTGGCGCCTATCAGTTCTAATAGGCTCGGCCATTGCACAGAATGTTGGCGCACCAGTCGCCGGCCGCTGCGCGAACGGCAGATTCCAACCGGAGGCTCAAATGTCAGTTGTCGAGGAAGAAGCTTCGCCCGCGGTCCCCTCACATCCAGAGGAAATCAAGTCGGTATTCGACCTGCGCTTGGGCAAGCATGTTACCTTGCAGGGCAGTGCCAGGATAACGCCGGCAGGCGTGATCAGCGCCGGCATCGCGGTCGCCGTGATGACGCTGGCGATGGGCTATCTTGCCTCGTCGACCAGGCGTCGCAGGCAATAGGCGAGACCCAGCTGACGCACCGGCCGAAAGGAAATTGGGCGCCGCTATATCATTGCTGCGCCTGTTGGTTTCTGAGATCACCCACTCGGAGTGTTAGGCCCGCTTGGCGGCATGAGCCGACGCTTGGCAACCGAGGCGATGAACATCTCAATGGGGCCGGAAGCGACTGTCAGCTTTCAGGCTGGGCAAAACAGCGCCCCCTTGCGTCCAGCGTAGTGCGGACCGCTTTGCGCCGATTCCGTTGAAAGAGTCCGACGCACCGCAAAGTCGGCGCCGCGGGGCGGGCCTCTCGTCAGGGCRCAGCATTAGGTGTACCATTTTGGCCCTGTTGGTCCGGGGCCGGGTGATGATCGTCCCTCCATTGAACCGGAAACTGCTGGCGATCCTGGCAGCGGACATGGTCGGCTATTCAAAGGCGATCGAGATCGACGAAGCTGGCACCATCGCACGCCTGAGGGCTATCCGGGCCGATGTGACCGATACGGCGATCGCTCTGCACCAGGGTCGAATTGTCAAGCTGCTAGGAGATGGCGCGCTTGTCGTCTTCGACAGCGTGGTCGATGCGGTGATCTGCGCAGCCGAAATTCAGAAGGCTGTGGCCGTTCGCAATGGTGGATTGCCGGAGCATGAGCGGATTGTGTTCCGCATCGGGATAAATCTTGGCGATGTGGCACTGGTGGATGGCGATGTGTATGGCGACGGCGTCAATATCGCCGCTCGCCTAGAGCAGCTTGCCGAGCCGGGCGGAGTAATGGTGTCAGGTACGGCCTACGACCATTTGCAGGGCAAGCTTGATTGGCCACTCGATTTCGTTGGCGAGCAGCATGTCAAGAACATCAACCGCCCCGTGCGGATGTACCGGGTGAGGCTCGATGGCAAGCGGGTGCGTTGGACCTTACGCAAGGCGATGCCGCGCTGGACCAGGACGGCTGCGGCGGCCGTCGTGGTGCTGGCTCTGGCGGGTGGAGGGACCTGGTGGTTCTTTCAGCCCGCGCCACTGGGGGCCAAGCCGTCGGTCGCGGTGCTGCCCTTCAATAATTATGGCGACGACGAGGTCACCGGTCGTTTGGCCGATGGATTGACTGAGGATATCATCACCGACCTCGCACGGTTTCCCGAACTTGAGGTCGTGGCCCGGAATTCGACGGAAGTTTACAAAGGCAAGCCGGTGGATGCCCGCCAGGTCGCAAGTGCGCTCC
>NZ_JBFULQ010000049.1:0-20780 GCF_054049815.1 Mesorhizobium sp. P5_C1
GGATCCCATCGAGAAAAGCCCGGTAGCCAAGGCAACTCGCCGCCGCAAGGTCGCGGACCAGAAATAGCATTGCGGCTTGCCATTGCCGGCGCCTGCACTGAAAAAGGTCCAGTGATCGCCACCGGACCTTTTTCATGACCTATGTCCTCTACGTCGCTGCTGCCCTGGCCGAGATCGCAGGCTGCTTTTCGTTCTGGGCGTGGTGGCGGCTGGAGAAGTCGCCGCTGTGGCTGCTCCCCGGTCTCGCCTCGCTCGCTCTATTCGGCTTCCTGCTGGCGCTGGTCGATGCCAATGCCGCCGGCCGCGCCTACGCCGCCTATGGCGGCATCTATATCGCGGCGTCGCTTGGCTGGCTGTGGCTGGCGGAGGGCGTGCGCCCCGACCGCTGGGACCTCGCAGGAGCTGCGCTCTGCATTGTCGGCGCCTCTGTGATCCTCGTCGCGCCACGCGGAGCCTGAGCATGGAGTTACCGGCCCCACTTCGCCAGGGTGTCGAGCGTCTGCTCGAGAACGTTCCGCTGGCGACACTCAAGCAGGCGGCAAAAACGCTGTCCGACCGGTACCGCGCCGAACTGCGCGATGGTCGGCTGCATATGGCTGAGAACCTGGCCGTGCAAGCCTACCTGGCGACGCGGCTGCCGGCGACCTACGCCGCCGTGCGCGCCAGCCTCGATGCGCTCGGCGACGCCAGGCCCGGCTTTCAACCCAAGAGCCTGCTCGATGTCGGCGCCGGTCCTGGTACGGTGCTTTGGGCCACGAGCGACTTGTGGCCCGATCTCGAACAGGCGGTGCTGTTCGAAGCCAGCGCCGCGGCGCGCAGGGTCGGCGAGACGCTTGCCGCCGGCGCGATTGCCGCCCGAACCAGATGGCTGGCCGGCGACGCCACCATCGACCTTGCCGACATCGAGCCGGCCGATCTGGTCACTTGCGCCTATGTGCTCGACGAAATTGTCCCTGCGTCTCTGCCAAAGCTCATCGGTCGGCTGTGGCAACTCACCGGCGATACGCTGCTGGTCGTCGAGCCGGGCACGCCGGCCGGATGGCAGCGCATCCTTGCCGTGCGCCGGCAACTGATCGAGGCGGGCGCGCATGTGCAGGCACCCTGCCCGCATCAGGCGCCCTGCCCGCTCGCCCCGCCCGACTGGTGCCATTTCTCCCGCCGCGTCGCCCGCTCGCGCCTGCACCGGCTGGCCAAGGATGCCGACGTGCCGTGGGAGGACGAGAAGTTCATCTATGTCGCCGCTTCGCGACAGCCTGCTCCTTCCCCTCAGGCACGGGTCATCGCGCCGCCAAAATCAGGATCCGGCAAGGTGTTGCTGAAACTTTGCGAGAGCAACGGCAGTGCCGGCGAAAGGCTGTTCACCAAGCGCGACGGCGAGACTTTCAAGGCAGCGCGGCGGTCGGACTGGGGCGACGTTCTGGAGATTTGACCGGCACAATTGTTCTTGCTTCGTTCTTGTTTTTCGTGTAGATTGTTCCTCTGCCGAGTCAACAGAAATCGGGGGACGGGAATTCTGTCCTGTGGACGATTTGTTGTTCCTGTGAACAAGCGAACATTGATGTTGGTTGGCATCGGCACTGTTGCAGATAAGTCAGCACTGACTTTTGTCATTCTGGTATCGAAGAGCCGGGATCGAAATCGGGGATATCATGGCAGAGGCAGCGCGAAAATTCGGCGTCGCGGAAACACCGCTTTATCGTGAAGCGCCAAACAACATCGAGGCCGAGCAGGCGCTGCTCGGCGCCATCCTGGTCAACAACGACGCCTTCTACCGCGTCTCGGACTTTCTGAAGGCCGGCCATTTCTACGAGCCGCTGCACCGCAAGATCTATGAGGTGGCGTCCGAGTTCATCCGCATGGGCAAGGTGGCGACGCCGATCACGCTGAAAACCTTCCTGCCGGCCGATGAGAAGGTCGGCGACATGACGATGGCGCAATATGTCGTGCGGCTGGCGGTGGAAGCCGTCACCGTCGTCAACGCCACCGACTATGGCCGCGCCATCTATGACCTTGCGACGCGTCGCGCGCTGATCACCGTCGGCGAGGACATGGTCAACATTGCCTATGACGCGCCGGTCGACATGGCGCCCACCGAACAGATCGAGGATGCCGAGCGGCGGCTGTTCGAGCTGGCCGAAAACGGCCGCTACGATGGCGGGTTCGAGAGTTTTTCCGACGCGTTGAAGAACGCCGTGGACATGGCCAGTGCCGCCTATATGCGCGATGGGCACCTGTCCGGCATTGCCACCGGCCTGCGCGATCTCGACCACCGCATGGGCGGCCTGCAGCCGTCGGATTTGATCATCATCGCCGGCCGTCCGGGCATGGGCAAGACGTCGCTCGCCACCAACATCGCCTACAACATCGCTGCCGCCTATGAGCCTGCCCAGCAGGCGGACGGCTCCGTCAAGGCGGCCAATGGCGGCGTCGTCGGCTTCTTCTCGCTCGAAATGTCGTCGGAGCAATTGGCCACCCGCATCATTTCCGAGCAGACCGAGATCCCATCGTCGAAAATCAGGCGCGGCGACCTGACGGAAGCCGATTTCGGCAAGCTTGTCGCCTACACGCAGGAGAACCACAAACGCCCGCTCTACATCGACCAGACGGGCGGTATCTCGATTGCCCAGCTTGCGGCGCGCGCCCGCCGCCTCAAGCGCCAGCGCGGGCTGGATCTGATGGTCATCGACTATATCCAGCTCATGCAGGGTTCGTCCGCCAAGGCGTCGCAGAACCGCGTCCAGGAAATCACCGAGATCACCACCGGACTGAAGGCGCTCGGCAAGGAACTTGGCGTACCGATCATCGCGCTCTCACAGCTCTCGCGTCAGGTCGAAAGCCGCGACGACAAGCATCCTCAGCTGTCCGACTTGCGCGAATCGGGTTCGATCGAGCAGGACGCCGACGTGGTGCTGTTTGTGTATCGTGAGGAATATTACATCAAAAACAAGGAGCCCGAGAAAGGCACGCCCGAGCACCTCGCCTGGGAAACAAAGATGGTCGAGGTCCAGGGCAAGGCCGAAGTGATCATCGCCAAGCAGCGCCATGGACCGACCGGGACCGTCAGCCTTGCCTTCCAGGGCGAATTCACCCGCTTCTCCGACCTCGCCGAAGAGCATCATTTGCCGGAAAGGTTCGAGTGAGTTTTTGATCTACCCTCGCATTCCGTCACACCCCCCTCTGYCCTGCCGGRCATCTCCCCCGCAAGGGGAGAGATCGGCAGTTTCATTTGCGGCGCCCTCTCTTCAACCTGGGCGATTGGCGAAGACGGTGATGACATCCAATCTCCCCCCTTGCGGGGGAGATGTCCGGCAGGACAGAGGGGGGTGGGCAGGATCGCCAACTCCCGATTACTTCCAGGCAGCATCCAACTGATGGCCAAATCGCGGGTTCAGTTCATCTGCCAGAATTGCGGATCGGTGCATCAGCGCTGGGCCGGCAAATGCGATGCCTGCGGCGAGTGGAACACGCTGGTCGAGGAAGGCACGTCCGGCGGCATCGGCTCAGGGCCGGCCAACACGCGAAACGCCCGCAAGGGCCGCGCAGTGGTGCTGACAACGCTGTCGGGCGACATCGAGGACGCGCCGCGAATCATCTCGGGCATCGGCGAACTCGATCGCGCCACCGGTGGCGGCTTCGTGCGCGGCTCGGCGCTGCTGGTCGGCGGCGATCCTGGCATCGGCAAGTCGACGCTGCTCACCCAGGCCGCGGCTGCACTCGCGTCAAAAGGCCACCGCGTCGTCTACGTCTCGGGCGAAGAGGCCGTCGCGCAGATCAGGTTGCGGGCGCAGCGGCTCGGTGTTGCCGCCACGCCGGTGGAACTTGCCGCCGAGACCAATGTCGAGGACATCCTCGCCACCATCGCCGACGGCAGGCGGCCGGACCTGGTGATCCTCGATTCGATCCAGACGCTGTGGACCGACCTTGCCGATTCGGCGCCAGGCACCGTCACCCAGGTGCGCGCCGCCGCCCAGGCGATGATCCGCTATGCGAAATCCACGGGTGCGGCGATCGTCCTGGTCGGCCATGTCACCAAGGAAGGCCAGATCGCCGGGCCGCGCGTCGTCGAGCATATGGTCGATGCCGTGCTCTACTTCGAGGGCGAAGGCGGCCACCATTTCCGCATCCTGCGTACGGTGAAGAACCGGTTTGGGCCGACCGACGAGATCGGCGTCTTCGAAATGTCGGACAAGGGCCTGCGCGAGGTCGCCAACCCGTCCGAGCTTTTTCTCGGCGAGCGCCACGCGAAATCACCGGGTGCCGCGGTTTTCGCCGGCATGGAGGGCACAAGGCCTGTGCTGGTGGAGATCCAGGCGCTGGTCGCCCCCTCCTCGCTCGGCACGCCGCGCCGCGCGGTCGTCGGCTGGGACGGCGCCCGGCTGTCGATGATCCTGGCGGTTCTGGAAGCCCATTGCGGCGTGCGCTTCGGGAGCCACGATGTCTATCTCAACGTCGCCGGCGGCTATCGCATTTCGGAGCCCGCAGCCGACCTGGCGGTGGCGGCGGCCCTGGTTTCCTCGCTCACCGGTCTTGCCCTTCCCGCCGATTGCGTCTATTTCGGCGAAATCAGCCTTTCGGGCGCCGTGAGGCCGGTTGCGCATGCGCAACAGCGCCTCAAGGAAGCCGAAAAGCTGGGTTTTGGAAGCGCGGTTCTGCCCTTGGGCAGCGAGGAACTTGCCGGGGGGATCGGGGCCGGCGCTTTCCAGCCAACCGAGCTTGCCGACCTCGTGGCACGCATAGCCGGCACACGCCGAAGCCGCGTGGACGAGCAAGACTAGAGCATCGGACCGAAAACGGGGAAACCGGTTTTGGGAAACCCGATGCTCCGCGCTATAATGCGGCTCATGGAGTGGGGCGAAAGACATGCCGATTACGCTGCTTGACGGAATTCTCGTCGGCTTCACCCTGGTCTCGGCGATGCTCGCCATGGTTCGCGGCTTCTCACGCGAAATCCTGTCCGTCGTCTCCTGGGCAGCGGCAGCAGCGGCGGCGTTCTTCTTCTACAAGCCGGTGCTGCCTTACCTCAAGCCTTACATCGACAACGAAAAGATCGCCATGGCGGCCGCCGCCGGCATCGTCTTCGTCATCGCGCTGATCGTCGTCTCGGTCATCACAATGAAGCTCGCCGACTGGATCATCGATTCCAGGATCGGCGCTCTCGACCGCACGCTCGGCTTTCTCTACGGCGCGGCGCGCGGCATTCTGGTCGTTGCCGTCGCGCTCCTGTTCTTCAACTGGCTGGCTGGCGCCAAGGCACCGGCATGGGTCACGGATGCCAAGTCGCGGCCGTTGCTGGAGCAGATCGGCGCCAAGCTCGAAAGCCTGCTGCCCGAGGATCCGGAAAACGCCATCCTCAAGAAGCTCAACCCGAATCAGCCGGCTGCTGAGACGCCCGCTGCTCCGGACGCACCGGCGGCGGATGCCCCGGCGGGTGGCGAGGATGCCAACACGCCCGCTCCCGACGATGACGCCGCAGCACCGCCCGCGGAGAACGCTCCGGCCAATCCAGCGCCGGCTGCACCGGCAAACTGACGCCCGGAACGGGCGCCGGAAACTGACGATGGTGCGAACGGCTGCACGGGCGCGTTGCTTTCGACGCGAACCCGCACTATATGGCGATTTTAGCGGAGCTTAAGATGGCAGACGCAGACGACGTGCTTTCCGCCGAGGCCGACGACCATTTCCACGACGAATGCGGCGTGTTCGGCATTTTCGGCCGGCAGGATGCGGCAGCCATCGTCACACTTGGCCTGCATGCGCTGCAGCATCGCGGCCAGGAAGCGGCCGGCATCGTTTCCTATGACGGCACCCAGTTCCATGTCGAACGCCATGTCGGCCTGATCGGCGACACCTTCACCAAGCAGCGCGTCATCGACAGCCTGCAAGGCAACCGTGCCATCGGCCATACGCGTTACGCCACGACAGGCGGCGCCGGCATGCGCAACATCCAACCCTTCTTCGCCGAACTGGCCGATGGCGGCTTTGCAGTCGCCCACAACGGCAATTTGACCAATGCCATGACCGTTCAGCGGGCGTTGCAGAAGCAGGGTGCGATCTTCTCCTCCACCTCCGATACCGAGACGCTGTTGCACCTCGTCGCCACCAGCAAGGAGCGCGATTTGAACTCGCGTTTCATCGACGCGGTGCGCCAGGTCGAGGGCGCCTTCTCGCTGGTGGCGATGACATCCAAGAAGATGATCGGCTGCCGCGATCCGCTCGGCATTCGGCCGCTGGTGCTCGGCGATCTCGACGGCGCCTGGATCCTGGCGTCGGAAACCTGCGCGCTCGACATCATCGGCGCGCGATTCGTGCGCGATCTCAAGCCCGGCGAGATGGTTGTCGTCACGTCCAAGGGTATTGAAAGCCTGTTCCCGTTCGAGCCGCAGAAGACCCGCTTCTGCATCTTCGAATATGTCTACTTCGCCCGGCCGGATTCCTCGGTCGAGGGCCGCAACGTCTATGAAGTGCGCAAGCGCATCGGCGCCGAATTGGCGCAGGAAAGCCCGGTCGAGGCCGACATCGTCGTGCCGGTGCCGGATTCGGGCACGCCGGCCGCGATCGGCTTTTCGCAAGCCGCCGGTATTCCCTTCGAACTCGGCATCATCCGCAACCACTATGTCGGCCGGACCTTCATCCAGCCGGGCGATTCGATCCGCCACATGGGCGTCAAGCTGAAGCACAACGCCAACCGCCGCATGATCGAGGGCAAGCGCGTGGTGCTGGTCGACGACAGCATCGTGCGCGGCACCACCAGCCAGAAGATCGTGCAGATGGTGCGCGATGCCGGCGCCARGGAAGTGCATATGCGCATCGCCTCGCCGCCGACGCGCGCCTCCTGCTTCTACGGCGTCGACACGCCGGAAAAATCGAAGCTTCTGGCATCGCGGATGTCGGTGGAAGAAATGGCCGAGTTCATCCGGGTCGATTCGCTCGGCTTCCTCACCATTGATGGCCTCTATCGCGCCGTCGGCGAGGCCAGCCGCGACAACGACCAGCCGCAGTTCTGCGATGCCTGCTTCACCGGCCAGTATCCGACCCGCCTGCTCGACTTCGAAGGCCACGACAATGTGCGCACGCTGTCGCTGCTGGCGACGAGCGGGTCGTAGGATTGCCGCACCGTCATCCGCGTTCGTGAAATTCCCGGAATCCATAGCATGACCCTCGACCTTACCGGCCGCGTTGCGGTCGTCACCGGCGCCTCGCGCGGCATCGGCTATTTCATCGCCAAGGAGTTGGCTGCAGCCGGCGCGCATGTGATCGCCGTAGCGCGTACCGTCGGCGGGCTGGAAGAGCTCGACGACCAGATCAAGGCGGCCGGCGGCCAGGCGACGCTGGTGCCACTCGATCTTGCCGACATGGCCGGCATCGACCGGCTGGGCGGGGCCATCCATGAGCGCTGGGGCAAGCTCGACATTCTCGTCGCCAATGCCGGCGTGCTCGGCGTGATCTCACCGATCGGCCATGTCGAGGCGAAAACGTTCGAGAAGGTGATGACCATCAACGTCACCTCGACATGGCGGCTGATCCGCTCGGTCGATCCGCTGCTGCGGCTGTCCGACGCCGGCCGCGCCATTTTGCTGTCCGCGAATTCGGCCCACTCGGCGCGCGCCTTCTGGGCGCCCTACGCGGCGTCCAAAGCGGCGGTCGAGACGATGATGCGCTCCTGGGCGCATGAGACGCAAAGCTTGCCGCTCAGGATCAACGCCGCCGACCCCGGCCCCACCCGCACCGCGATGCGCGCCCAGGCTGTACCCGGCGAGGATCCGGCTACACTGCCGCACCCCTCGGAGGTCGCCAAACTTATCGTGCCGCTGGCCAGTCCGGACCTGAAGGAGACCGGATTGATCTTCCAGGCCAAGCACAACCGCTTTGTCGCCTATCGTCAGCCGGAATAGCTGCTTTTTGCCGGAAGATTTTCGGCACCGCCGACGTTCTTCGAATGTCACACATTCGAAACCTGAACGGAGGACCACCATGCGCAGACTGCTTCTCGCCACCGCCGCCGCCCTTATCGCGGCCGCCGGCGCCGCCTATTCGCAAGACGCAAAGATGAGCTTCTTCGTCACCAGCGTTGGCTCCGGCAAGGGTGCCGACCTCGGCGGCCTCAAGGGTGCGGACGCGCATTGCGCCTCGCTGGCGGAAGCCGCCGGCGTCACCGGCAAGAGCTGGGCCGCCTATCTGTCGACCAGCGATACCGACGCGCGCGACCGCATCGGCAAGGGGCCGTGGGTGAACGCCAAGGGTGTGACGATCGCCGACGATGTCGCCTCATTGCACGGCGACGCCAATGGCATCACCAAGCAGACGGCGCTGAACGAGAAGGGCGAAGTGGTCAACGGCCGTGGCGACAAGCCAAACCGCCACGACATGCTGACCGGCTCCAAACCCGATGGCACGAAGATCGCCGACCAGACCTGCGGCGACTGGACGATGAGCGGAGCGGAAGGTGCGGCGATGATGGGCCATCACGACCGCACCGGCCTCGACGATTCGGCGGCCGCCAAATCCTGGAACTCCTCGCATGCCTCGCGTGGCGGCTGCAGCCAAGAGGCGCTGAAGGGCACCGGCGGTGACGGCCTGTTTTATTGTTTTGCCACCAACTAAGCCCGCCTGGGTTTAGATCTGGGCCCAGATCCGCCATCGCATCACGCGGCTGTGATGTCATGGCGGAAGGCTGCGCGGCGGTCATGCTTTCGTCATTTCGGCGGAGTTGATAGGATCGCAGCGACTCCCGCAACAAGCGCCCCAATTGGGCAGAACAAGGACATCCCCATGGCAACGACCGCAGCGTTGGTCTGGTATCTGGTAATCGCCGGCCCGCAGGGCGGCATGGTCGTGCTGCCCAGCACCTTCGACAAGCGCGAACAGTGCACCGCCGCCATCACCGAATATCAGAAGCAGCCGACACCGACCGGCTGGTCGGTGCAATGCGTGCCGAGCGCCTCGCCCTTCACCGACGAGGGCGACGCCGAAGAGCCGGCAGCGCAGTAAGCATCCGGCGCACGGCGTTTCAGCGCCGTGCGCTCACCGTCAGCTGCGGCTTCTGGTTGATGGTCTGGAACACCACGCAATAGCGCTCGGTCAGCTTCAGCAGGGAGTCTACCCGCTCCTGCGGCTCGTCGGTATCGAGATCGAAATTGAGCCGGATGGCGCGAAAGCCGACCGGCGCATCCTTGGCGACACCGAGCGTGCCGCGAAAATCGAGGTCGCCTTCGGCTTCCACCGTGGCAGCGCCCAGCTTGAACTCCAGCGCCGTCGCCACCGCCTTCAGCGTCACCCCGGCGCAGGCCACCAGCGCCTCCAGCAGCATGTCGCCCGAGCAGAGCTCGAGCCCCGAGCCACCGGTTGCCGGATGCAATCCTGCGATCGCGATCGCCCTGCCCGTCTCCACCTTGCAGGTAACCGACTGGTCGTCGATCGACCCTTTGGCGCGAAGCGTGATCAGTGCCTGCGCAGCGTCGTCGCGATAAGCCTGCTTCAGTGGCGCCTGCATCGCCTTCAGTTCGGTCGCATCCATTTCCGTTCCTTCGCTCTCGTGGCCGGACAGCGGCGTGGCTTTGTCAGATATAAGTGCCGATTGCCTTCTGGAAGCAAGGTCGCCATCGCCTGCCCCAACGCAAGCTTAGGGCTGGCGTAGCGCTGTGCCGACTTTCGCCCGTATAGCTTTTGGTACGGGAGACTTCCTCTCGCGTCGCTCCTCACAGCATTTTGTCGCCTCCTGCAACTTTGGTCCCGCGCCTTATGGCCGATGTCGCCATTCTCGAAACACGCGAAAGGGTTCTCGGCGGAATCTTGCTGACCGGTGCGGCCTATTTCCTGTTTTCGACGCAGGATGCCTCGATCAAGCTGCTGGTCACCGGYATGACGGTCTGGCAGATCATGTTCTTCCGCAGCATCACCATTCTTGGCGCTTGCGCGGCGATCGGTGGGCAACGGCTGTTTGCCGACACGGTGCGCTCACCGATCGTGCGGCCGATGCTGGTGCGCAGCGCCTTCACCCTCGCCGCCTGGCTTTGTTATTACAATGCCGCGCGCAGCCTTCAGCTTGCAGAACTGACCACCGTCTACTACGCGGCACCGATCATCGTCACCGTGCTTTCGGTGGTGATGCTCGGCGAAAAGGTGCCGATGCTGCGCTGGTTTGCGGTGCTGATCGGCTTTGCCGGCGTCTTCGTCGCTTGCGACCCGACCCATCTCGGCCTGTCCGTGCCGGTGGTCCTGGTGCTGGCGGCGGCCTTTTTGTGGGGCATAGCCATCGTGCTTCTGCGCAAGACCGCGCTTGCCGAGCGTTCGATGATCCAGCTTCTCCTGAACAACTTCTATTTTCTGCTCTTTTCGGGGGGACCGGCGCTGCTCTGGTGGCAAACGCCGGACTGGGCCCAGTTGCTGCTCCTTGCCAGCGTCGGCGCGCTCGGTGGGTTTGCGCAGTATCTTCTGTTCGAAGGCATGAAGCGGGCGCCGGCTTCGATCCTTGCACCCCTCGAATACACCTCGCTGTTATGGGCGTTCGCGCTCGGCTTTGCGATCTGGGGCGACGTGCCGCGCCGTGAAGTATTCTTCGGCGCCGCCCTTATCATCGCCGCCGGGCTGCTGATTGTCGGCACCGAGCATTTCCGCAAGCGGCTATGATGTGGATCGCCGTCACTGCTGACGCTACGATGTCAGGACGCAACGGCGTAGGCTGGCGGCATGAGTGACATTGCAGCCCCGACGGACAGCGCCACTGAGCGCACGCTGGGTATCCTGCTGGTGTCGTCATCGGCGGCGGTGTTCGGCCTGACCGGGGTGCTGACCAAGTCGATCCACGCCGATCCGCTGACCATCACCTGCTGGCGAGGCTTTGTCGGCTCGATCCTGATCAGCCTCTATGTGCTGTGGCGCCGCCATCGCTCCGGCAACCGCGAAACGTTGCGCCTTGGCTGGCGGGGCTGGCTCCTGGCGGTGGAAGGGGCGCTGGCCAGCATCGCCTTCATCTCGGCCTTCAAGTTCACCTTCGTCGCCAATGTCGCGATCATCTATGCCACCGCGCCTTTCGTCACAGCGCTGCTGGCCTGGGTTCTGACGCGCGAGCCGTTCCGATTGCAGACGATGGTCGCCGCCGCCGTCTCGCTGTGCGGCGTGGCGATCATGGTCTGGTCCGGGTTCGGCACCGGTCATCTGTTCGGGGACGGGTTGGCGCTGCTGATGACCATCGGCAGCGCGCTCTACATGATCATGGTGCGCGCCTTCCGGGAGACGCCGGTGGTGTGGGCCGGCGCGGTTTCGGCCTTCCTCTTGTTCGTGCTCGGCTGGTTCGTCAGCGATCCGCTGGCGGTCACGCCACGCGACGCGGTGCTGCTTGCCACCTTCGGCTCATGCTTTGCGCTGTCCTCGATCCTGTGGACGGAAGGGGCGCGGCTCATTCCGGCGGCCGAATCCGGGCTGCTCGGCTCGGCCGAAGTGCCGTTCGCGATCCTGTTTGCCTTCCTGTTCCTGGGCGAGATCGCACCAGCCGCCAGCATGGTCGGCGGCGCCATCGTGTTGTGCGCGGTGTTTGCCCATGCGGGGCGGGATTGGCTGATGGCCCGCTCGCAACGGCTGGCGTCAAATATTTCGTAAAAAAGTTACACAGTCACGGAACCATCGTCCGGCTCATGCATTGTTGGTGTGACGGGCCACCCCCAAGTCCCCCCAAACCCCTCGGCCCGTCCTACTCCCAAGCCGACCGCAAGGTCGGCTTTTTCTTGGGCGTTTGATCCGCAGCGAGATCGGATCTTGTCGATCAGCCAAGGAGGCCGGGCAGAGCCAAATTGCCACTCAGCAGTGCCGCAAGATCAGCTGCCGGACCATCCGCACCGGCGCGCAGCCGAACGGCAAATTCAGCTATCGGAACCTGCGGCAGACCAAGTTCGCGCGGCGCTTCGACAATGCCGGAATGGGCAAAGCGCGCGGTGCGCAGCGTCAGCGCAAGACCCGCATTCACCGCCGTGCGCAAGCCGGCCAGGCTGGCGCTGCCGGCGGCGATGCGATAGCGGCGGCCGGCCGTATCGAGCGCGGCAAGTGCTGCTTCGCGAAAGCCGCAATAGGGATCGAGCAACGCCAGCGGCAATTCTTCCTGGCGCGAGGCCAGCCCCTTTTGCGAACACAGCCATATCATCGGTTCGCGCAGCACGCCGACTTCGTCCGGCGCAGCAGTCTGGCGCATGACGATCGCCAGGTCGAGCCCGCCGGACTGCATCGCTTGCGCCAGTTCGGCGGAGCGGCCGACACGCAATTCGATCCTGACGCGCGGATGGCTGACGGCGAAGGCGCGCAGCAGATCGGGCAGACCGCTGTCGGCAAAATCCTGCGTCGTCCCGATGGCAACGCGCCCGGCAGCACGCGCGCCCTTCAACGCCAGCCACGCCTCGCGGTGAGCGGCAAGGATGCGCCTTGCATGGCCGACGAGATCCTCGCCGGCCGGCGTCAGGCCTCGGCCCCGGCCCTGCGGCGCCAGAAGCGCCTCGCCGACGATTTCCTCGAGCCGCTGCATCTGCGCGGTGACCGCCGAGGGTGAACGGCCGACGCTCAACGCCGCCTGCGCCAGCGAGCCGCTGTCGACGAAAGCGATAAAAGTCCTGAGCAGGTCGGGATCGAGCGTTTCCATAATTCGATAATATCGAACCTTCAATTGAAAACAATTCGATTTTTTTGACTCGATGACAGTGGCATGGTCCTTCCAACGGCGATCCGACGCCGCTCAAACCAGGAGAAGAAAAATGCCCATCATCAACGTCAGCGTCACCGGCAAGCCTGATGCCGCGCTGTCTGCCCGGATCGCCGGAGAAATCACCGAAATCACGGCCGCGCAGTTGCGCAAGGATCCGACGATCACCGCGGTTGCCGTTTCCTATATCGATCCGCAACACTGGTTCGCCGGCGGCAAGTCACTGGCCGAGCATGGCACCAACACGTTCTGGCTCGATATCAAGGTGGTCGACGGCACCAACACCAAGGTCGAGCTGGAGGCCTATCTGAAGGCGATCTTCGACGCCTTCGGCCGCCTTTTGGGCGGTGTGCATGAGGAAAGCTATGCCTTCGTGCATGAAGTGCCGGCCGCCGCCTATGGCTATGGCGGTAAGACGCAGGAGTTCCGTTTCATCAGCGGGCGGTTGAAGGCGGCGTGAGCTGCGGCCTTCCCTTCTCTCCCAAAAGGGGGAAGGAAGCGAGCGCTGCGCCTCCACATTGACGTTGCCCTCCATTCCGCTACGCTCTGCCCCGAAGCGGTCGCAAAGAGCCGCGATGCTAGAATCGTTGGGAGAGAAGCGGCATGATCCTGACACTGGCGCTGCTTGCGGGTCTTGTCCTGGCCTGGCTGCTGATCGGCGTGGTGGAGAAATTCCGCCTCAGCCTGCGTTTCACCCAGGCACTGCTCTATGTGCCGTTCAAGCTTGCCTACCGGATCAGCGACAACCGCGTCAGGATCGCCCGCAAGGCGCAGGCCCCTGTCATCTACGTCATCTCGCATCAATCGCGTTTCGAGCCGGCGCTGATGCTGTCGCTGCTGCCGGACGACACGCTGCATATACTCGACGAGGTCTCGGCGCGGTCGCCATGGCTCGAACCGTGGCGCGAGCTTGGCCGCACCATCGCCTTCAACGCCGAACATCTCTTCGTCAGCCGCAGGCTGGTGCGCGTGCTGAAGGGCAAGGGGCGACTCGCCGTCTATCTGCCGGACGCGGTCGAGCCCAACGTCAAGACGTTTCGCCTGTTTCGCGCCGTCACCCGCATCGCCATGCAGGCCGACGCCAAGATCGTGCCGATCTTCGTCGCCGGCGCGCGCAGCCTGCCGGTGTCGTTGACGCAGGCGGACAAGGCGCCGCGGCACTGGTTTCCGCAACTGTCTATCAGCGTGCTGGAACCGATGACCATCGCCGAACTGGCAGCGCGCAACCCGGACCAGGCCTCGAACACCAACGCGCTGTTCGACCGTGTCGCCGAGGCCCGGCTTTTCGGCGCCGAGCTCGATCGTGGCCTGTTCCTGGCAATGCGCGACGCCGCTGCCCGTGTCGGCGCCTCGCACCCGATCATCGAGGATGTCATCTCCGGCGCGCTGAGCTACCGCAAGATGTTCATGGGCGCCCGTGTCCTTGGCCGCCGGTTCGAGGCGGTGACGGCGCCGGGCGAAGCGGTCGGCCTGCTGCTGCCCAACGCCAATGGCGTGGTGCTGTCGTTTGTCGGCCTGCTGTCTGGCGGCCGGGTGGCAGCAATGATCAACTACACCGCCGGCCCGGCCAGCGTAACCGCGGCGGTGCGCACGGCGGTGATCCGCACGGTCGTCTCCTCCCGTGCCTTCGTCGAGAAGGCCGACCTTGCCGATATTGTCGCGGCGGTCGAGAACGGCGGCGCCAAGCTGCTTTGGCTGGAGGATGTGCGGGAAGACGTCACCGCGCTCGACAAGCTTGCCGCGGCCTTGCTGTGGCGCTGGCCGCTGCAGCGGCAGGATGCGGCCAAGCCTGCGGTGATCCTGTTCACCTCGGGTTCGGAAGGCACACCCAAGGCAGTGGTGCTGTCGCACAAGAACCTGCTTGCCAACGCCATGCAGGCCGAGGCGCGCATCACCATCTCGCCCGCCGACATCCTGCTCAACGTGCTGCCGGTGTTCCATTCCTTCGGCCTGACGGGCGGCACCATCCTGCCGCTGGTCACCGGGGTAAAGCTGTTCCTCTACCCCTCGCCGCTGCACTACAAGATCATCCCCGAGATCGCGCGCAAGGTGAAACCGACCATCATGTTCGGCACCGACACGTTCCTCGCCAACTATGCGCGCACCGCCAAGGACGGCGATTTTTCCAGCCTGCGCTTCGTCGTCGCCGGCGCCGAGGCGGTGAAGCCGGAAACCCGCCGCGTCTATCGCGAACGCTTCCAGGCCGAGATCATCGAAGGTTTTGGACTGACGGAAGCCGCACCCGTGGTGGCCGTCAACACCGCGATCCATGGCCGCGACGGCACGGTCGGCCGGCTGCTGCCGGCGATGCGCATGAAGCTGGAGCCGGTCGAAGGCATATCCGACGCCGGCCAGTTGTGGCTCGACGGACCGAACCTGATGATGGGCTACATGACTGCCGATCGCCCCGGTGAGTTGCAGCCGCTGACCGGCTGGCACGACACCGGCGACATCGTCGCCGTCGACCGCGAAGGCTTCATCACCATTCGCGGCCGCGCCAAGCGCTTCGCCAAGATCGCCGGCGAGATGGTGTCGCTGGGTGCTGTCGAGATGCTGGTGCAGTCGCTGTGGCCGGAAGAACGCCATGCGGCGGTGGCGGTGCCGGACAAGAGGCGCGGCGAGCGCATCGTGCTGGTCACCACCGCCGACGATGCCAATCCCGACGAGTTGCGCAAATTCGGCAAGCAGGCGGGCGCCGCCGAACTGATGGTGCCGAACGACATCATCAAGGTCGAGGAAATCCCGGTGCTGGGTTCCGGCAAGACCGACTATGTGTCGACCAGAAAGCTGGCGATCGACAGGCTGGGGCTCGGTGTGGCGGCCTGAAGCTATTCTTCGTCATCCTAGCGCGGAGCGTAGACGCCAGGATGACGAATGCGGAGCGGGCTTCGAGCAACCCTACCCGATGTCCGAAGGCGGCACTTTCTCGCCCTCCTGCTTGGCGCGCTTCGAATAGGCGCGCACGCTGAACGGCAGGAAGAGCAGATAACCGGCGACCGAGGCGGTCAGCGTGTACCAGGGATAGGTCATCAGCAGCAGCACGTAGAGCACGACGCCAAGGATGATCGGCAGCACCTTGTCGCCTGGCACTCTCAGGCTCTTGCCGGAATAGACCGGCAGCCGGCTGACCAGCAGGAAGGCAACCAGGATGGTGAAGCCGGTGGCGACGAAGGCAGCCGGGCGACTGGGCTCCAGACCTGTGCGCAGGAAATACAAATAGAGCGGCAGCATCACCAGCACGGCGCCCGCCGGCGCCGGCACGCCGACGAAATATTCGGACTGCCACACGGGGCGCTCGGCCTTCTCGTCGTCGAGCACGTTGAAGCGGGCAAGCCTGAGCCCGCAGGCGATGGCGAACAGAAGTGCTGCGATCCAGCCCGGCGATCCGGCGCGGTCGAGCAGGAAGGCATAGAGCACCAAGGCGGGCGCAACACCGAAGTTGACGATGTCGGCCAGCGAATCCATCTGCGCGCCGAACTTGGAGGTCGCCTTCAGCATCCGCGCCAGCCGCCCGTCAATGCCGTCGAGGAAAGCCGCGAGCAGCACCATCACCACTGCCGGCTCAAAACGGCCCTCAAAGCCGAAACGGATGCCGGACAGGCCGGCACAGATGGCCAGCACGGTAACGAGGTTGGGCAGCACCATGCGCATCGGGATTTCGCGGATGCGCGGGCCGCCGCTGGCATGGGCTTCGAACTTTTTGTATTGCGTGCCCACCGGTCAGGAAATCCGCACGAGGGGAGTGCCGGCGACACCGCCGAATTCGGCCAGCACGGTTTCGCCGCCGACCGCGGTCTGGCCGACGGCAACGCGCGGCGTGGCGGTGAGCGGCAGGAACACGTCGACGCGAGAGCCGAAGCGGATCAGGCCGAAACGCTCGCCGATGGCGATAGAGCCGCCGGCCTCGGCCCAGCAGACGATACGGCGCGCCACCAGACCGGCGATCTGGACAGCCGCGACCGTGCCGTTGGGGCTGTCGATGACCAGGCCGTTGCGCTCATTCTCGGTGCTCGCCTTGTCGAGTTCGGCATTGAGGAATTTGCCCGGCCGGTGCTCGATCTTGGCAATACGGCCACGCACCGGGGCGCGGTTCACATGGCAGGAAAACACGTTCATGAACACCGAGATGCGGGTCATCTCGACGTTGCCGAGGCCAAGTTCGCGTGGCGGCACCGCTGGTCCGACCGCCGAAATGATGCCGTCGGCGGGGCTCACCACCAAGCGGTCGTCGACCGGCGTGACGCGCTCGGGATCGCGGAAGAAATAGACGCACCAGGCGGTCAGGATAAGGCCGACCCAGAACAGGATCGACGAGAAATAGCCGAGGAAAAGCGTCGCCGCGCCGAAGGCCGCGATAAAGGGATAGCCTTCGCGATGGATCGGTACGAACGCGTTCTTGACCGTATCGACAAGGCTCATCGGGCTGGGGCAGGCTCCGTTTCAAGTCCGGCCTCAATAGCCGAAAGCCCAATTCACCGCAACGCAACAATCGGCAAGGCCGCATTGGCCGCAACTGGCGAGAGCCATCATGCGCTTGCCTGTCGGCATCGTTGCCGCCAGAATTCAGGCCACCGCCGGTTCGCAGCCACAGAGAAAAGACCGACTGCCCATGATCCGACACCTGAACGGGGCCAACCTTGATTCCAGGCGATGGGCTGAAATAGCTGGGGTTCTGGTCGCACTGCTGGCATCGAATGGCAACGCAATGGCACAAGCCAGGCCATCCTTCGACTGCACAAAGGCCGCCAGCGCGGCGGAAAAGGCCATCTGCGCCGACCCTGCCCTGGCGCAGGCCGATGCGGACGTGGCGAAAACCTACGCGGCGGTGCTGAAGACGCTCGATCCTCACGCCGGCAAGGCCTTGCGGGACGACCAAGGCGATTTCATTGCGTATCGCGACCAGATCGCCGGCTTCAACGAGAACACACCCAAGGATCGGCAGAATTTCGATCTCGGCGAATTCCTGCGCGACCGAGCGGCCTTCCTCGCCGGCATCCGCAAGCCCAAGGATACCGGTTTCATCGGCACATGGAGCAGCGTTCGCGGGACGGTCGAGATCAAGGCGGCTGGCGCTGGCAAGCTCGACGTGTCGGAAGAGGTCGCGAATCCTGTCTCCGGCAGTGGTTCGTGCGAAATCGGCGGCACGGTCAAGGTCCGCAAGGACTTGCGGCTTGTCGATACCGACGACAACGAAAAGCCGACCGGCTTTGTTTTCATCTTCCGCCGCGATGGCGATGCGCTCGTCGTCGAGCAGAGCGGCACCGGCAAGGACGGCATTTCGGAACCGCCGTCATGCGGCGCCAACGGTCATGCCGATGGCAATTTCTTCCTGAGCGAAAAACCGTAGGGCTGCTGTCGGGGGTCCGTCCCCTCGCCCGTCCTTGGTGAGACAGCGCTTCATTCCGCCCGCAAGGGCCGACGACGCGTGCAACGGAGGCTCCCGATTATGCAGGCATCATCTGGCAACAAAGCTCGTGTCGTGACCAGCGGCCTCGCCTTCGGGGAATCGCCGCGCTGGCATGACGGTCGCCTGTGGCTCTGTAACTGGGGGACCGGCGAGATCATCGCCGTCGATGCCGACGGCAGCCGTGAGATCGTGCTCACCGTGCCGGCTGTACTGCCCTACTCCATCGACTGGCTGCCGGACGGTCGCCTGCTCGTCGTCTCCGGTCGCGAGGGGTTGGTGTTGCGCAGGGAACCGGACGGTTCACTGGTTACCCACGCCGATTTGCGCGGCCTGTCGAAAAGCCCGTGGAACGAGATCGTCGTCGACGGGCGCGGCAACATCTATGTCAATGGCGGCGGCCCGGCGCCGGCTCCCGGCCAGTATTTCGGCCCAGGTACCGTCGTGCTGGTCACGCCAGACGGCGCGGTCCGGCAAGTGGCGGAAAATATCGCGTTCGCCAACGGCATGGCGGTGACGCCGGACAACAAGACGCTGATCGTCGCCGAATCGCACGCCAACCGGCTGACTGCCTTCGACATCGCCGCGGACGGCAGCCTCGCCAACCGCCGCGTCTGGGCCGACCTCGATGGTTTTCCCGACGGCATCTGCCTCGATGCCGAAGGGGCGGCCTGGTACGCGGACGTTCCCAACAAGCACTGCGTGCGGGTGCTCGAAGGCGGTGAGGTGCTGCAGACCGTCAATGTCGATCGCGGCTGCTTTGCCTGCATGCTGGGCGGTGCGGACCTGAAAACGCTGTTCATCGCCGCCGCCGAATGGCGCGGCTTCGAGCACATGATCAGCGATGCCCGCACCGGCCAGGTGCTCAGCGTTGAAGCGCCGGCACCTGGTGTCGGCTGGCCGTAGAGGCCTTACACCCCGGGAATCCGCTGATAGTTGGCGATGTCGGCTCGCACGCCGAGCCGGGCGATCGTCTCCTGCGGATTGAAACCGGCTCGCGCATGCTCGGCCGTGACGATCGGCACGACCCGGTCGACGACCGACTGGCTTTCCCATTCGACGATCGTGACCAGGTTGAATTCGCCCGGGCCAGAGAATTGCTCGAGCAGGAAATCCTGCACGAAGCCATCCTGCCGGYGCAGCACCTCATGCGTTGCCTTGACCTTGGCGAGTATCTCTTCGCGGGCGGCGGCCGGGACGACGAACTTGTCCACCCTGAACACACTGCCGCCATCAGCACTCTGATTTATCTTGCTCATTTTCGATTGTTCCGTTCCTGGATCTTGGTGTTTGCGGGCTCCAAGAACGGCCTACAATCTCAACCAAAGTTGAGGTCAAGCGGATTTTTTCGACACGTTTTCCTTCTCCCCTGGGGGAGAAGGAAAACGCTATGACAYCTCCGACGTGCGGCGGCGGACGATGACGCCAAGCTCGTCGCCCTCGCGGGCGATGCGCAGCCGCTCTTCGGCTTCGGTCGCTTCGCGCTGGCGGTCCCACATCGAGGCGTAGAGGCCGTGTTTGCGCATCAGCTCGGCATGGGTGCCGCGCTCGGCGATCTGGCCATCCTGCAGCACGATGATTTCGTCGGCGGAAATCACAGTCGACAGCCGGTGGGCGATGACGATGGTGGTGCGGCCACGGCTGACCAGATCGAGCGCGGCCTGGATCTCTTGCTCGGTGTGGCTGTCGAGCGCCGAAGTCGCCTCGTCCAGCATCAGGATCGGCGGCGCTTTCAAAATGGTGCGGGCGATCGCCACGCGCTGCTTCTCGCCGCCGGAGAGTTTCAGCCCGCGCTCGCCGACCATCGACTTGTAGCCATCGGGCAGCCGCTCGATGAACGGGCCGATCTGGGCGAGTTCGGCCGCCTTGCGCATGTCCTCCTCGCTGGCGCCGATGCGGCCATAGCGGATGTTGTAGGCGATGGTGTCGTTGAACAGCACCGTGTCCTGCGGCACCATGCCGATCGCCCCGCGCAGGCTCTCCTGCGTCACGTCCCTGATATCCTGACCATCGATCAGCACCTGGCCGCCCTGGACGTCGTAGAAGCGGAACAGCAGCCTGGAGATGGTCGACTTGCCGGCGCCCGACGGCCCGACGATGGCGACCGTCTTGCCGGCCGGCACCGCGAAGCTGATGCCCTTCAGGATCTTGCGGTTCGGATCATAGGAGAAATGCACGTCGCGAAACTCGACCTTCCCTGCGCTGACGGCGAGTGGCCTGGCATCCGGCTTGTCGACGATCTCCTGCGGAACATCCAGAAGGTCGAACATCTGCTCGATATCGGTCAGCCCCTGTCGGATTTCGCGATAGATGAAGCCGATGAAATTGAGCGGCACCGACAGCTGCATCAGCATCGCGTTAATGAAGACGAAGTCGCCGACCGTCTGCGTGCCCGCCTGCACTTCGAGTGCCGACATGCACATGACGATGACGGTGCCGAGGCCGAAGATGATGCCCTGGCCAAAGTTCAGCCAGCCGAGCGAAGTCCAGATGCGGGTCGCCGCGATCTCGTAGCGCGCCATCGAGCGGTCGAAGCGCTCGGCCTCCATGCCTTCATTGTTGAAATATTTGACCGTCTCGTAGTTGAGCAGCGAGTCGATCGCCTTGGTGTTGGCGTCGGTGTCGCTGTCGTTCATGTCGCGGCGGATGCCGATGCGCCAGTCGCTCGCCCGCACCGTGAACCAGACATAGACC
>NZ_JBFULQ010000050.1:0-20549 GCF_054049815.1 Mesorhizobium sp. P5_C1
CCTCGAGATCGTGACCTTGACTTCGCCTGACGGAAAGTATGACAGCCTCTATCTCAGCAACTACGCGACTATCAGCCTTAAGGACGAAATCTCGCGGTTGCCTGGCGTCGGCAATGTCAGCGTGTTCGGCGCTGGTCAATATTCCATGCGTGTCTGGCTCGATCCCGAAAAGATGCTGGCGCGCGGCTTGACCACGCAAGATGTCGTTCAAGCACTTCAACAGCAGAGCGAACAGGTCACAGCAGGTCAGATCGGCGCCCCGCCGGCGCCGGACGACCAGTCCTTCCAATATTCGATCGAAGTGTCCAGCCGCCTTGACGATCCCGACCAGTTCGGGGCCGTTGTGGTCAAGACAGGCGCCAATGGCGATATGACGCGTGTTCGCGATGTCGGGCGGGTTGAACTCGGTGCGCAAACCTACGGACAGTTCTTCAACCTCGACGGCCAGCAGGCCGCGGGCATGGCCATCTTCCTGGCACCCGGCGCGAACGCGCTCGATGTGGCCAAGAGGGTCGCGTCCAGGATGGAAGAACTGGCGCGTGCCTTCCCGCAAGGCATAGTTTACGCGATACCGTTCAACACGACGAATTTCGTCAGCCAGGCGATCAACGAGGTCTACAAGACGCTGTTTGAGGCGGCGGTGCTGGTTTTGATCGTCATTCTCGTCTTCCTGCAGGATTGGCGGGCAATGCTGGTTCCGGCGACGACCGTACCGGTCACCATCATTGGCGCGTTCGCGGCGATGGCGGCGCTCGGCTTCTCAGTCAACCTTTCCACCTTGTTCGCCATCGTGCTCGCCATCGGCATCGTCGTCGATGACGCCATAGTCGTGGTCGAGGGGGCCGCCCACAACATGGAACGTGGCATGTCGAGCCACGACGCCGCCATTGCCGCCATGAAGACATTGTTCGCGCCGATCATCGGCATCACGTTGGTGCTGCTGGCGGTGTTCCTGCCGGCGGCCTTCCTTCCCGGCCTTACAGGCCGGATGTACGCGCAATTCGCGCTGGTGATCGCGGCGACCGCGCTGATCAGCGCCGTCAACGCCGCGACATTGAAGCCAACGCAATGCGCGACATGGCTTAGGCGTCCCGT
This sequence comes from Mesorhizobium sp. P5_C1, assembly GCF_054049815.1. Classification (NCBI taxonomy): domain Bacteria; kingdom Pseudomonadati; phylum Pseudomonadota; class Alphaproteobacteria; order Hyphomicrobiales; family Phyllobacteriaceae; genus Mesorhizobium; species Mesorhizobium sp. P5_C1. Next base: position 1,096 of record NZ_JBFULQ010000050.1, read on the forward strand.
ACCACCGGAACAGCGCAACGTCTTCGCGCGCGGCTTCAATGCGGTCTACCAGCGTGCCGAGAATGCCTACGTCCGGTTGATCGGAGGGATGGTGCGTCATAGCGCCGTAACGGGTGTGGTCGCACTCATGATCATCGGCGCGGCCGGCTACGGCATGTCGCGCGTCGCCACCGGTTTCATCCCGATCGAAGACCAGGGTTACCTGCTCGCAGCGGTTCAGCTGCCTGACGGCGCCTCGCTTGGTCGCACCCAGGAAACGCTGCAGCAGGTTTCGAAGATCGCCAAGGCAACACCTGGGGTGGAGACGGTGGTCACCATCGCCGGGCTTTCGGCCCTAGACAACAATTCGACGCTAGCCAACGCTGGCGTCGCCTACATCATTCTCAAGGACTGGGATCTGCGCGGCAAGAGCGAAAACCTAGCTTCGCTCTACGCCACTCTCAACAAGAATCTGTCGGGCATGGCCGACGGCGTTGTTCTGGTGCTTCCTCCGCCACCAATCCAGGGCATCGGCAACGCCGCCGGCTTCACACTGCAAGTCGAGCTCCGCGACGGCAGTTTCGACCTCTCGAAGCTGCAAGGCTCCGTCAGTGCGATCGTCAAAAAGGCCGAGACACAGTCGGGCATCCAGCGCGTCTCGTCATCGTTTCGCGCCAACGTCCCGCAGTACAAGGCCGAGATCGACCGCGACAAGGTGCAGGCCCTCGGCCTGACCACAGACCAGGTATTCCAGACGCTCGCCGGTTATCTCGGCTCCAGCTACGTGAGCCAGTTCAACAAGTTCGGGCGTGTCTTCCAGATCTATGTGCAGGCTGACGCCCAGTTTCGGTTGACGCCGGAGGAGATCGGCCGCCTTACCGTCCGCAACAACAACGGAGACATGATCCCGCTCGGAACCGTGTTGACGATTGAACCCAGCGTCGGTCCATCGCTGATCAGCCTGTACAATCTCTATCCTGCCGCGTCGATCGTAGGCGTGCCCGCTGCAGGCTTTTCGTCAGGTGACTCAATCAAGCTGATGGAGGAGATTGCCGCGGATACCCTTCCGCCCGGTACTGGCTCCGATTGGACTGCGCTGTCTTTCCAAGAGAAGCTCGTTACCAATCAGGTTTACCTGGTGTTCGGAATGGCACTGTTGCTTGTCTACCTGGTTCTTGCCGGCCAATATGAGAGCTGGCTCGCTCCGATCTCAATCCTGCTCGCCGCGCCGCTGTCTCTGGTGGGGCCGGTCTTGGTGCTCAATAGCCTTGGCATCGACAACAATCTCTATGTCCAGATCGGCCTCATTCTGCTCATAGCGCTGTCAGCCAAGAATGCGATTCTGATCGTCGAGGTCGCACGCGAACTGCGTGCCGCCGGCACACCTATCGTCGTATCGGCGATCGAAGCCGCACGTGCCCGCTTCCGGCCCATTCTGATGACATCGTTTGCCTTCATCCTCGGCGTGGCGCCGCTGGTGTTCGCCACCGGCGCCGGTGCGAGCGCACGAAAGTCGATCGGCATCACGGTCTTTTCCGGCATGCTCGCTTCGACCTGCCTGGCCATTCTTTTTGTGCCATCCTTTTTCGTCATCCTGCAACGATTGGAGGAACGACGCTCCGGACGCACGAAGAAGAGCGAGGCCACCCCAACGCTCGTCAAGTAACGATACAATCAAAGCTGGATGGCGCGCCGGCTGCCTGTCGTCGCTCGCACTGGATATGCCAGGGACGTCGACCATCAACGGCCCATGCGAACAGGCTCAGCCGACCCTGACGACAAAATGCTTCGTCACCGTTTCGATGATCTTCCAGGTTCCCTTGAAATCGGCTTCCACCACGAAGGCGTCGCCGGGGCCTACCTCGACCGGTGCGCCGCCATCGGGGGTGATGATGATGCGGCCGGCGATCATGTGCACGAACTCGTAGTCGGTATAGGTCGCGTGATAGGTGCCTGGCGTCGCCCGCCACGTGCCAGAGATCACCTTGCCGTCCTCGGTCGTGTGCTGGACGGCGGTTTGCATGGTCGGCCTGCCTTCTACCACGATCCATCCGGCCAGATCGCCAGCGTCGGCCTTTTCGACTGCGCCGAATTTGAGGATTGTCTCGCGTGTCATGGCTCCGGCTCCGTTTGATTGGCTCAGGCGTCAGTTGCCTGGACGGTCAGATAGCGGATGCTCCTGACGCCGGCAACCGGCCGACACCATCAGGAAGCTCGCGCCGCATGCGCCTCGAGCATGCGGCGGGCGCTTTCTTCGTCGGTGATCAGGATCGTCGGGGCGATCAGGGTCATGGCGCCAAGCAAGGCTTCGATCTTCTCCTCGCCGCCGGAGGTCAGGATGCGGATCGGCGCCTTGCGCAGACGGTCGACATCCACCGACATCACGTGGCTGTTGACGGGGTGGTCGACCAGATCGCCATTGCGGTCGAAAAAATGGAACAGAAGGTCGCCAACGGCGCCACGCGCAAGCAGGGCCTCCCGATCCGCTTCCTTGAGAAAGCCGCCGCGAGAGAAGGTGGTGGCCGAGGCGATGCCGCCGACGCTCAGCAGAACGGCATCGAGCACGTTGGCCATTTCAAAAACCTCCTGCAGGCCGCAGCGCTCGACCAGCGCGATCTTGGTCTCGACGCTGTCGACGACGGCCGGCGTCGGGATCAGATAGCCGTCGCCCTGGAAGATTTGGGCGAAGCGCCAGGCGAACTCGGCCGGGTTGAATCGACGCACGACGCCGACACCGCCGAGCAGCGAAATGACCTTGAAGTCGGTCAGCGACTTGGCGCTGATGAAGGGCAGGCTTGAGAACAGCGTCCTGCCCCAGCCGACGCCGACGCGCATGCCGGACTTCATCGTGTCGGACAGGAAGCTGCCGGTCTTGGCGCTGATCGCCGGGGTCGGGTCGGCATTGGGGGCGGAAAGCGGCGCCACCAGCGCCTGTTGCAGCCCGAAGGTCTTTTCCAGCGCCCGCTCCAGCCGCACGATTTCCGACAATTCGCTTTCGATGCTGATCTTCACCTCGTTGCGCGAGCGGGCGTCCGCCAGCATGCGCACGATGGTGACGCGGCCGACGCCAAGCACGTCGGCGATCTCGTTCTGCGTCATCTGCTCGACGAAATACATCCATGCGGCGCGAATCCTGAGACGATCCGTCCGGCTTTCGCTGGCGACCTGCTCGGGCGTCTCGCTTCCACCTCGACGATCGTCGGTTTCGCTCTGTYGTCGCCTGCCCAAATTCGTCCCTCCCCACGGCGATGGACGAGCGCGCCGTCGCCGATTCTGCATGCTGGTCTAGTATCGCCTATTGATCTACCAATCGATAGGAACAATCTAGAAGTGGCGGCTGCCTTCTGTTGGCGGCCATCCGCAGCAATTCGAGGCGATTGGCAATGCTCCGACAAATCTCCGAAGATGTCCGCGTCAATCTGAAAGACCGGTTGCGGGAAGTTCGTGAAATCATTCGCCAAAGCCGCCATGACGGCAGCGGCGACGCCAGTGTCGTGCGCGAAGCAACCAGCCATCTGCCGCCATTTCCAGGCAAAGGCATCGAAGGCCTGCTCAGCCATGCCGCAAGTGCCTTCGACGAAGCGCTGTCGATTGCCGAATCCTTTGTCCCGCATGAGCGCCCGATCAAGGTCGACGGCACCACCGTAAAAGGCCTCGCCACCTATTTCCCGGCCGGGAACGAAGATCGCCAGTTGAGCGCGGAGCGCCTGTTCCGGCGCGACATGTATTATCTGACCAAGGCGGTGCTGGCCGGCCTGAACATCGACAATGCCCGCATCCACGAAGCCGATTTTGCCGCCGTCCATGCCACGATGCGCAAGCGGCATGGCGATCTGCTGGCCGCCTTGGTCGCGCCAGGTGCTGGGCTTCCGGCGATCGCGGCCACCTGTTCGGCGCTGCTGGTCGAGTGTCTCAACCAGCGCCCCGTCCACTTTGCCGAAACGCCGGAAACGCCGGCGATCGGTGACCGGACGCTCGACATCAGCTGCCTGGCGCCGCTCGTTCTGGCCTGTGGCCTGGCAACCACCGGCAGGGACGGCCTGCCGGAGCCGGATATGCTGGAGATTGCGATCCTGGCAGCTGATATCCGCCATGACCGCATTGTTCAGGCCTGCGCCAAGGCGAGCCCGGTCGACGAACTGACACCCGTCTTCGCCACCTTGCTTGCCCATTTGCCGTAACGGCCCAGAACTCGGCTAGGCGGCACCTTCGGCGGCCATGGCCATGATCGCCTTCTTGGCGCGCTGGATCGAGGCCGGGCTCATCGACAGCTCGGTCAGCCCCATTTTGACGAATGTTGCAATGAGATCGGGGCGGCCGGCCGCTTCGCCGCACATGCCGACCATGATGCCGGCGGCGACGCCGGCTTTGGCCGTCATTTCGATCGCCGACATGACGGCCGGATTGGTGACATCGTTGAGCTTGGCCACTGTCGGGTTCAGCCGGTCGGCGGCCATGATGTACTGGGTCAGGTCATTGGTGCCGATCGAGAAGAACGCCACCTCCTTGGCCAGCGCCGGGGCAATCAGCACGGCGGCCGGGGTCTCGATCATCACGCCAAGATCGAACGCCGCATGCGGCACGCCTTCGGCTTTCAGCTCAGCCGCGCATTCCGCGACCAGAACCCGCGTCTGCCTGACCTCGCCGATGTCGGCCACCATCGGCAGCATCACCTTGACGTTGCCATGCACGGCCGCCCGCAGCAGCGCCCTGAGCTGGCGCTTGAAGATGTCGGGCCGGTCGAGGCACATGCGGATGCCGCGCCAGCCCAGAAAGGGGTTTTCCTCGTCGGGAAATTCGATGCCGGCGATCGGCTTGTCGCCGCCGATATCAAGCGTGCGCACGATGACCGGGTACGGCGCGAAGGCCTTAGCCAGCGCCGCATAGGTCTCGGCCTGCATATCTTCCGAGGGAAGGTGCATATGGCGCATGAACAGAAGCTCGGTGCGGAACAGGCCGACGCCCATCGCGCCGGCCTCCTGCGCCGCTTCGATTTCCTCCAGCGAGCCGATATTGGCCGCGACCTCGATCACCTTGCCATCGGCCAGCTTCGGCGTCACCGTCTTGAAGATGGTCAGCCCGGCGCGTTCCTGCGCCGCCGCTTCGACACGGCCGGCGAATTCGGCGCGGGTCGCCGCGTCAGGATCGACGATCACGCGGCCGCTGTTGCCATCGAGGGCCACTTCGCGCGCCGTGCGCAAAGCATTGATCTGGTCGCCGAGGCCGAGCACCGCTGGAATGCCGTGCGAGCGGGCGATGATGGCGATGTGCGAGGTGGCGCCGCCATGGCCGCACACCACCCCGCCGATGCGCTTCAGCGGCGCGCGCGCCAGGTCCCAGGCGCCGATGTCGTCGGCGATGAGGATGGCGCCTTGGGCGATGGTTTCGAGGCTGATGTCGTCCTGCCCGAGCAGCACGAGGCAGATCTGCCGCCCGACCGCATGGACATCATCCGCCCGCGCGTTGAGATAGTGATCATCGACCGCGCTGAAATCGGCGGCGATTGTGGAGGCGGCGGTGATGACCGCTGAAACCGCGTCGTTGCCGCCGTTGATCAGGCCCTCCGCCTCGCCGGTCAGGCTGTCGTCGGCAGCGATGTCCCTGAGCGCGGCGATGATGCCACGGTCGCCGGCCGACAGACTGTCCTGCTCCAGTGCCCGGTCCATGCGCGCCTGGACTGCAGCGACGGCGGCGCGGAACCTGTCGATCTCGCCGGCGATCTCCTCAGCCTGCAACCTGCGGCCTTGTCCGGCGATATCAGGTGGGAAATGCGCGAAGGCCGGCCCGATGGCAAAACCTTCGCTTGCGGCCACGCCGCGCAAGCCGGTGGTTGCGCCGGCAACAGCAGGCACAGAGTCCAACGCGGCAGCAGCGTCCTGACCCGTATTGCCGGCCGGCGGCGAGTCCTCGTCGTCAAGGCCCGCCTTGGGATTTTCGAGATAGCCGATCAGCGCCTCGATGGCCTCGATGGCGTCGGCGCCGTTCGCCCGCACGGTGACTTCCTGGTTTTCCTTGACCGCCAGCAGCATCAGCTTGACCGAGCTCTTGGCGCTGACCGCCTTGCCGTCCTTGACCAGCTCGACATCCGATTCGAAACCCTTGGCGAGCTTGACGAACCGCGTCGCGGGACGGGCGTGCAGACCTTCATGCACTCTGACGATGGTCGAGCGTTCCATGGCAAATACTCTGGTCCTGGGCACCGCCAACATCGGCGGCGACGCGAATGCTGTCAGGCGGCGATGGTGATGACCGCACCGGTCTTGAGCGCAGCCACGAGCGCTTGCGCATCGACCTGCGAGGCGCAGATCTCGCCTGGCCGCTCGGCCTCGGCAGCGCCGTTGAACGAGATGACGACATGGCCCATTTCCAGCACCTTGCTCCAGGCGCTGGAACCGACCGCGGTAATAGTCGCGGCAACCGGGCCAAGGGTGATCGACGCGCCCTTTTGCGGCGCGCCGTCGCTGGGTCCGTGCTCCGTCTTGTGGAGCACGGAAACCTCGGCAAGTTCCGGCGGCGAGCCATCCGCAAACAGGATGACCACGCCCCCTTCGGCAAGATCCGCCACTTCGGGTCCGATGGCAGTGACCCGTGTTCTCAACAGAACCGTCATATGGCGAACCTCATTTCCTAACTTCTCTAAGAGCGATTCACTGTTTCACGAAAACGGCGAACCGCTCTATCCCTTTGTTTGGTGGAATTCCGGACGGAAAACCGTCTCACACTTTTCCTGGAACTGTTTCAGAATACGATCAGGCTGACGATCCAGGCGATCAGCACCGAGACCGGGCCCATGATCTGGCGGCTGATGAGTACTGCCGGAACACCGATCTCGATCGTCTTCGGTTTGGCCTCACCGAGCGCCAGGCCGACGGGAACGAAGTCGCAGCCCACCTGGGTATTGTAGGCAAACAGCGCCGGCAGTGCCATTGCCGGCGAAATCGTGCCGTTGGCGATCTGCGGACCGATGATGGCAACGCCGATGACCTGTGCAATGACCGCGCCTGGCCCGAGGATGGGCGACAGGAACGGCAGGCCGCAGATCGCCGAGATGATCAGCAGGCCGACAATGTTGTTGGCCAGCGGACCCATCGGCTGCGCCAGCACATCACCGATGCCGGTGTAGAGGATCAGACCGATGAGCATGGTCACGAAGGCCATGAACGGCAGCACGTTGCGCACGACTTGGTCGATGGTACGGCGCCCGGCATTGAAGAAGATGCCGACGACACGGCCCATGACGCGGCCGATCGAGCTGATCAGGCCGATCACGCCGCCCTCGCTCGGCAGCGGTTGTGGCGCCGCCGCCGCGTTGTTATTGCCTGGATTCATCGATCCTGCTCCCCCTGCAGTGGTGACCGCTTCGGATCCGTCCGCCATTGTGATGTTGGCAGGCTTCACGCCCGAAACGTAGATGTCCTCGGTGATGAACTGGGCGAGCGGCCCAGACTGGCCGACCGGCGTCAGATTGACGGTCGGGATACGCTTGCGCGGATAGACGCCGCACCGTGCGGTGCCACCGCAATCGACGACGACAACCGCCATCTCGCTTTCGATCGGCGGCGCCTTGAAGCCGTCGACGGCTTCGGCGCCGGTCATATCGGCAATGAGCTGCGCCACCGGATGAATGCCGCCACCGGTGACGGAAACAACCTTGCTGCGCTGTTCGGTCGGCTCGATCACCAGCGGACCGCCCCAACCGGTTTTGCCCCGGGAGATTTGTACGGCTTTGTATGTCTTGGCCATGATGTCCTCCCCGCCCTTACAGCTCGACGCCCTGGCGGCGTGCCATGATGGCAGTGATGCGTTCGGTCAGCATGCCCTTGAGCAGGATGACGACGAGGCCGACGATGGCATACCAGATCGCCACCTTGACGTGATAGCCGGCGACGACGGCGCCCTTCTTCTCCAGTTCCAGCAGCGCGACCAGAATGCCACCCCAGACGAAATACTCGCCGGGATTGATGTGCGGGAACAGGCCGAGCGGCGGGTGCACATAGGACACGGCCGCGTCATAGAAGGCGGGCTTGTGCTTCTCTTCCAGGAACGATCCGAACGTATAGGCCATCGGATTGGTGAGGAAGAACACCGCCAGCAGCGGCAGCAGCGTGTAGCGGGTCAGCGCGATCCTGCCGGCGCCGCGCGCCAGGCCGTGCACGCGCTCTTCGCCGACCAGTTCGGTGACTGCGTAGAAGGCCGTCATCAGCACCACCAGCGTCGGAATGATGCCGGTGACGAAGCCGGCGAAGACCTCGCCGCCCTTCTGGAAAATACCGATGAAATACTTGCCGATGGCGGTCAGCCAGCCGAGCTGCTCTTCCTGCTGGACTTCCTTCAGCTTTTCCTTGAACTGATCGACGGTGATCGGTCCGCTGTCCGCCTGTGCGAGGACAACGAGATGGTCGGAGGCATGCTCTACCGCGAGCTTGCCATGCAATGCAGCATCCGAGACCATGGCACCTGCGACATGCAGATTGTTCACGGCCATGTCGGCATGCTGCGCCAACAACGAAAATACAGACATTTCTCCTCCTTATGCCGCCCGCCGGTTGATCCCAGTCGGTGCGCGGCGTCCTCTCTCTAAGCCCTTGCTACGTTCAAACCGGACAGGCCCGGCTTCTTCCCCGGCTCCGACCGTGTCTTGTCGATCTGTTCGATCGCCCGCTTCACGGCCTCGGCCACACCGGGTTCCCCCTCCCCCATGATTGCAGGGTTGGACCGGACTCGATCGAGGGGAACGCCCTCGAATTCTTCATGTCTCTTGAACTTGGTGAACACGGAACGGCCGCTCATCACCATCAGGCGGCGCACGACCAGGTCAGGCGTCACCACGACCAGCGCGATGGTGCCTTTGGCCAATCGACCGCGAAAATTGCCGGCTCCGACGAAGCCATCCTTGTACCGGTCGGTGACACCCCTGAAGACATCCGAATAGTGCCGCATCTGCAGCCAGACGCCGAGCGACTGCAGCGCCCASACAATAACCAGCAGAAGCAGTCCCCACTGCCAAATCGCCATTCGGTTCTCCTCCCGAAGCCTGTGTTGAACCGCACCTTGGACCGACACGTGACAACAGCAAAGTGAGAACATTTGTTTCCGCGAATGTCAATATGTATGATATTGGGCGTGACCTCGGTCATCCACAGGCCGTCAACCGATTTCGGCGGCGGCGCCGTTGTGCTAGCCTGGCTGGGAACAGGATACGAGAAACATGGATCTGCCCTTCAGGGACGAATTGGCGCTGATGCCCGACCTTCGCCACCGGTTGCGGCAGTTGCGCTGGTTCCGCGCCACCTTCCGCGGCAGCGCCAAGGTGGTGTCGGACACGTTCGGCGTGCGCTTTGAAATCGATGAAGCGAAGCTCACTAGGGCCTTTCTCGACTGGGTCGAGGTCATGGAGGCGCAGAAAGGCTTCGCCGCGGTCGACCGCGCCGACTTCATCGTCTTTGCCGCCGGCCTCGTTTTGCGCGAACTGATCAGGCAGGCGCCGGCACGGGAAATCTCCGGCCTCAGCCAGTTGATTGAAACGGATTCGRATGCCGGCACGCTGGAAATCATCCGTTTCTGGCCGGAAGGGTTCCTCTACACCAACTACTGCGTCTCGGTGATCTCGGCGATCCACGAGCAGGAATTCGGCAATGCGCCAAGCATCGACAAATGCGCCGACGACCTGCGCACATGGTGGTCCTATCGCGAGAACGTGACCGAGATGCCAGCCTACGCAGTGGCTTTCCTCGACCGCTTTCTCGGCGCCGAACCGAACTGGATCACGCCCGATCGCGCGCAGTCCCGGCAGGCCATGCAACGGGCACTCGGATCCGCGCGTGCCAGCGATGCCATCCGCCGGCTTTGATTGCCCCTCGGTTTCGAGCCTCCAGGCATGCGGCTGTCAAAGCAAGCGCACTATTGAACATCTGACTTTTTGCCGATAGCGATGTGCGAAATCGACTCGGGAGAAAAGCGCGTGGCGCGATCAAGGCCTATCATTTTCGATTGCGACGGCGTTCTTGTCGACAGCGAGCCTCTGGCCGCCCGCGCTTATGAACGCGTCTATGACAAGCATGGCATGCCTGGGGTTCACGGCGGTATCATCGCCCAATGCATCGGTATGAAGCAGTCCGACATCATCGCCAAGATCAGGGATTTGACCGGTCACCAGTTTCCGGCGGCTGCGGACGGCGACATCTGGGCCGAGACCAAGATCCTGTTTTCGCAGGAGTTGAAGCCGACCCCCGGCATCACCGCGTTTCTGGAGACGCTTTCGGGCGACCGCTGTGTCGCCTCGTCATCCTCCGTCGAGCGCATAAACCACAGCCTGACTGTGACCGAACTGGCGCGGTTTTTCGGCGATGCGATCTACAGTTCCTCGATGGTCAAACGCGGCAAGCCCGCGCCTGATATCTTCCTGTTCGCCGCCGACAAGATGAGCGCTGAGCCGGCAGACTGCATCGTCATCGAGGATTCGCCCTTCGGGATAGAGGGCGCGGTCGCCGCAGGCATGACGGCTATCGGCTACACCGGTGGCGGCCATACCTATGCGGAGCACGGCGCGCGACTGACAGCGGCAGGTGCCGATTTCATCTGCAGCGATTGGCAAGAAGTTAGCCGGCAACTGGCCGGGCTCGGTGTGCCGGCCTAATCTATCAGCGAACAGGCAGTCCGAGGCGAACCCATTCGCTGGGCGGGATCGCCGGCCCGACGCGGAAGGTGAAGGACAAGACCCTCGTCGCATCGGTGTCGACCTGGCACCGGAAGCCCAGATGGTACCATTTCGTCGTTGCGCGGAAAGCGACATCCGGGGCGTCGAGGACATTGCCCACCTTCAGCGGAACACTTGGGATCAGGTCGGGGAAATAAGAGGCATCCACCAGTTGCTGCTGCAACGCGCTGGCGCAAAGTTGGGCAATACGCTTCTCGCGAGGCACCCCGCCCATCGCGCTCGTAGCCAGCGCATCGCCGGTAGCGCCCTGCGAGTAGAGCCTGTGAACCCCCGGAAGGCCCGAATAAGCCCGCGAAGCACTAGCGGCGGTATCCGTGGAATTTGGCCTCCCGGCGCTCTCGCTTCGGGACCTGGAGACCTTCCCAGGGCCGGGCTTCGGCGCATTTGCGGGTTTGGGCTTCGGCGCTTCGGTTGACGTGGGAAGCTCGATCTCACCGTCGTCGGCAGCCAAAGGCGGTGGCGCCGCTTCTGTCTGCTTGTCGGGTCCGTTCGCTCCCGCCTCTTCCTTGTCCGCCTGCTGTTTATCCATATCCTGGCTCGAAGCTGCCTGTTTCGCCTGTTCGGGCTCGGCGTCCTTCGCAGCGTCTACCGGCTTCTCGTCGACTTTGGTTGAATCTGGCCGCCCCTCGGCGACCGCCGGGGTGGTGGATTGGCTCTCTGCAGGCTTCGGCACGACAGGCGGCTTCGAATCGTGCTCCTTGGCCGGCGAAGGCGAGGTGTCTTGAGCGCTGGCCCCATCCAGGGATTTCCTGGGACCGGTGTCCTTGTCGCCAAACTGGAAAACCGGCTTCAGGACCTCGACTTTCGAGGGCTTTTCCGGCGCCGGTGGCTTTTCTGCTTTCGGTTCCGGCGGTTTTTCAACCTTCGGTTCCGGTGGCTTCGGAGGCGGCACCGGAGCAGGTTTCGGTTTTGGTTGCTCGGGCGGAGGCACGAGCGCGACATTGACCGCCTGCTCCTCCTGCGGCTGTTGGGAAGGCCTAGGCACGTTGTAGACCACGAGCGCTGCGACGAGCGCGTGCAGGATCAGCGATGCGGGCAAGGCCCACAACAAATTCCGGCGCCGGTCTCGTGTCTCGTCCTTCATTCCTTCCGATGTGGAATGAAAAAGCGGCGGCTTCAAGCACAGCCACTGTATTGGCGCCGTTTAGCCGCTGACAGCTTGTCGATTTGGATCACCACACCCAGGGCAGCCCGGCCAAGGCGCTGGGGCAGCTCAATGAGCGGCTACCCACGATCCGATCCATCAAGACCGGAGATCAGCCAGTTCGCCGCCGCCAGGATGGGTGCCGATCCGGCCGACTGCATCGTCATCGAGGGTTCGTCCTTCGGCATCCAGGGCGCGGTTGCCGCCGGCATGACGGCGGCTGGTGCCGATTTCGTCTGCGCGGACTGGCAAGAAATTAGCCGCGCTTGGCGTGCCGGCCTAATTTAGCGGATACTTAGTGAATCCACGGCTGGCCCATTCGCCAGGCGGGACTAATGACCCCACACGGAAGTTGAAGGATAGGACCCTCGTCGCATCGGCGTCGACTTCACATCGGAAGTTTAGATCGTACCAAGTGCTTCTGGTGCTGAAGGCCGCTTGAGTAGGGTTGAGAACATTGCCTTTGTCCAGCGTGATGGTTGGCACCCATTTGACCGAATAGTCGGCGCTTTGCAGTTCCTGGCTCAGAACATTGCCGCAAAGGGTGGCCACGCGCTGACCGCGCGGCACATTCTCCATGGAGCTTGTGGCGAAGGCATTGCCGGTTGCCCCCTGCGAGTAAAGCTTTCTGACGCCCGGAAGGCCGGAATAGATTGGCGATCCTGCAACATCGTTGTTGGTGGGATTTGACCTTCCAGCATTCCCGATCGGCGCTTTGAAGGCTCTTGCGGGTTTGAACGTCAACGTCTTGGCAGGTTTGGGCTTTGCCTTTCCAGTCGAGGCGGGAGGCGCTGGCTTACCACCAGTCTCAGCCGCCAATGGCTTTGGCGTCACAACCGCTTGCTTTTCGGCGGGTTGCGGTGCGAGCTCCTGTTTGTCCGGCTGCTGTCTGTCAGCGTCCTCGGTCGCCTGCTTCTCCTCGTTTTGCGCGGGTTTGGCGTCCGGCGCGGCGGCCTGCCGCGTTTCCTCGCCTTGCGCGGGCTTTTCGTCCGGCGCAACGGTGGCCGGCTTCTCGTCAGGCTTGCTGGGCTCTGCCTTCTGCTGTGGCGTTGCAGCCGGGGCCGGCTGTGTCGGCGCGGGTGTCGGTGTTATAGGCGGCTTCGCCGCCTCATCCTTGGCCGGTGATGGCGTGTTGGGTTTAGCGCTGCTTCCGTCGAGCGATTTCTCCGGTCCCGTATCTTTCTGGCCGTACTGGAAAACGCGCTTCAGAACATGCTCGTCTGGCGGTTTCGGGGGCTCCGGAGGCGGCTTTTGTTCAGGCGGCTTTTCAGCCTTCTTTTCAGGTGTCGGCTCCGGTGGCTTTGGAGCAGGTTTCTGCTTAGGCTTCTCGGGCGGCGGCACAATCGCGACATTGACGGGCTGTTCCTGCTGATCCGGCTGCTGCTCGGATCTCGGTACGCCAAAGAACAAGAACGCTGCGATCAAAGCATGCAGGATCAGCGATGCGGCCAAGGCCCATCGCCAACTGCGAAACCACTCTCGTATCTTGCCGTTCATTGCGCCCGATGTGGAATGAAATAGCGGCGGCTTCAAGCACAGGCACTGTATTGGCGCAATTTAGCCGCTGACAGGTTGGTGATTTCGATACCCGGCGCAGCTGCTGCCGGCGAGACCGGTGCGGCCTTTTCCCCCCGGTCGCCGAGCAGGTCGAGCATCATCGTCATGCCGCCCCCGTCGCCGGGATGAGCCATCCGGATCGTATCCGCAAACGCGCCTGCGCGCCGCGCTCCAGCATCACCGGATCGGGCTGTTCGAAATGCAAGGTGAGGTCGAGGCTGGCGGAAGGCGCAAATTCGATGCGCGCCGAGCCACCTTGGTAGATCACCCGCTTGACGAGGCCATCGAAGCCGGGACCGTCCGGTACCACCTCGAGATCGGCTGCCCGGCAGCAGATCTTTGCGCCGGTGCGAGGCCGCTCGCCCGTCCGGCAGCGAACGACCAGCTCGGTGCCGAGAACCCGGACCTTGCAGTGACCGGCCTGCTCTGGGCTCAGCACATCGGCGGGAAGCAAGATACCTTGCGAAATGAAGGACGCCACCATTTCATTTGCCGGCTCATGATAGAGCTGACGCGGCGTCGCCAACTGCACCAGGCGTCCATGATCCATCACCGCGATGCGGTCGGCCAGCGCCATCGCTTCGGCCTGGTCATGGGTGATGTAGACGATGGTGGTGCCCGTGCGCTTGTGAAAGGCGGCGAACTCATCCTCCATCGAGGCTCTCAGATGCACGTCCAGATTGGCGAGCGGCTCGTCGAACAGCACCAGCGACGGCGCGGCGACAAGGCAGCGCGCCAGCGCCACGCGCTGACGCTGGCCACCGGAGAGATTGGCCGGCCTGCGTTCGCCCAGCCCCTGCAGATTGACCAAAGCAAGCGCGTCCTCGACCTTCTGGCGCGCAGCAGCCTTGTTGAGCTTTGCCACCTTGAGCGAATAGCCGATGTTCTCGGCGACCGTCATGTGCGGCCACAGCGCATAGTTCTGGAAGACGATGCCGACGCGCCGCTTTTCCGGCGCAACGCTGCCGCCCTTGCCGGACATGACCTCATTGCCGATGCGGATCTCGCCTGACGTCACCTTCTCGAACCCTGCGACGAGCCGCAGCAATGTCGTCTTGCCGCACCCGGAGGGGCCGAGCACGGCCAGGAATTCGCCGCCGCCGACATCGATCGATACATCCTTGACTGCGTCGAAATCGGCAAAGCTCTTGGTCACATTGTCCAGGGTCAATCGCGCCATGGCAGCACTCCGCCGGGAAAGTGTGGGGCAAGCAGATTGGTCGCCAGCATCAGCACGAAGGTGACCGCCACGGTGATGACGGACATCGCCGCCGCGTAGCTGGAATCGCCGCCCTGCTCGAAGGAAAACATCACCACGCCGATCGTCTCAGAGCCCGACGACCAGAGCAGCGCCGAAACAGTGAGCTCGCTGAGCGCCGTCATGAAGATCAGCAGGCCACCGGCGATTGCCGCCGGCGCCACCAGCGGAAAGATGATCGTGCGCATGCGCAGGAACAGCCCCGCACCGGCCACCTGGGCCGCTTCTTCCAGCGCCCGGTCGATCTGGTGAAAGCCGCTGATGGTCGGCCGCAGCGCCAGCACCAGGAAACGGGCGACGTAGGCATAGAGGATGATCCAGACGGTGTTGTAGAGCTGGATACCGGTGAGCGGGATCGGCCGCAGGAACAGGAGCAGCGAGGCGATTGCCAGCACCACGCCGGGCAAGGCATAGGGCAGTTCGACCGACAGGTTGAGCAGTCGCACCCAGCGCTGCTTGCTCCAGGCAATAAGGTAGCCGATCGGCACGGCGACGACGACCGCGAAGAAGGCCGCCGCGATCGACAGCCAGAAGCTGTTGAAGAAGGCGCGGCTGGCCGCGTCATGCTCGAACAGCACGAAACGATAATTGTCGAGCGTTGCCGTCCTGGCGGTGAGAGCAATGCCGTAGCCCGGCACCAGCGACGTCAGCACCAGCCCGAACAATGGCAGGAACAGCACCACCACGATCAGCAGCCACATGCCGGCCTGGACGGCAGGTCGCCAGCGGCCGAGTTCGTAGGGCTCGGCCGGCAGCGACGTCGAGCTGATGCGATAATCGCGGCGGCGGCTCACGACCTCCTGCGCGAGAATGCCAGCCATGGCGATGATGCCGATCAGCACTGACAGGAACGCGGTTTCGCCCAGCACCGCAGGGCCGCCGCCGGCCAGCCGCTGATAGATCAGCGTCGGCAGCACGAGATAATTGGCGGGAATGCCGAGAAAGGCAGGGATACCGAAATTGCCGACGCAGGACACGAAGGCAAGTGCCGCGGCCGCCATGATCGACGGCGTCATCAAAGGCAGCACGACGGTGACCAGCACGGTGAACCAGCCGGCGCCGCCGGCGCGCGCCGCCTCGACCAGTTCGCGCGGCAGCTTGCGCAGACCGGCGCGCACCAGCAGGAAGACCAACGGGCCGTATTGCACACCGAGCAGCAGGATGATGCCCGAGGTGGAATAGAGCGGATTTCTGGTGCCGAGCGGCGGTGCCGCACCGAACAGCTTGAGGAACGGACTTGCCGGACCGAACAGTTGCAGCCAGGCGAGCGCGGTCACCTGCGGTGCGATCATCAATGGCATGACGTAGCAGAGCACCAGCGCACTGCGGCCGCGTATGTCGGTCAGCGTGATGAGGAGAGCCACCAGCGTTCCCGACAGCACCGCAAGCAAGG
Source organism: Mesorhizobium sp. P5_C1 (assembly GCF_054049815.1). Taxonomy (NCBI): domain Bacteria; kingdom Pseudomonadati; phylum Pseudomonadota; class Alphaproteobacteria; order Hyphomicrobiales; family Phyllobacteriaceae; genus Mesorhizobium; species Mesorhizobium sp. P5_C1. The sequence goes on from NZ_JBFULQ010000050.1 coordinate 17,144, forward strand.
TGCCGCCGATGCCAACGATCAGCGTGTGCCAGGTCGCAATCCAGGTCGCCGGACTTCTCAATCCGGCTTCTATCGCCATGCCGGACAAGGTGCCGCCGGGTGCCACGATCTCCTTGATGAGGCGCAGCATCGGCAGCAAGGAAAGCAGGGCGATGACGACGGCCACCATCGCCGTCAGGGCCATTTCCTGGCCCCGGCTTTCCCTGATCCGTGTCGACATGATTGCGTTTCCTGGGATCTGTCAGCGGTCCGGGATGCCACTTCAACGGCATCCCGCCGCGATTGTCGGGCTCAGCCGCCGAACAGTTCCGAGAACTTCGCCTTGTCGGCGTCGGTGGTGGCGACGATCGCCTCGGTGTCGAACGGCATCACCTTGACCTTGACGCCTTCCGGCATCCATTCGGGGCGGCCGACCGAGGCGCGCGCCGGCAGATAACCCATCGACAGCGCCAGCTTCTGGCCTTCGTCGGAAAGAATAAAGTCGACGAACTTCTTGGCGCCGTCAACATTCTTGGCCGTCTTCATGATGGCGACCGGTTCGGTCACCGCCGGCACGCCTTCGCTAGGGAACACGAATTCGACCGGCGAACCCTTCTTCTTGGCGTTCATCGCCATGAAGTCGACCAGGATGCCATAGGGCTTCTCGCCGCTCGCCACCGACTTCAGTACGGCGCCATTGCCGCGCACGCTGACGGTGTTGTTGGTCTTCAGCTTCTGGAAGAAATCCCAGCCATAATTGGTGTCGCCGACGAAGCCGGAGAGCAGGTAGGCGGCCGCACCCGAATAGAGCGGGCTCGGCATGACCAGGCCGTCGGCATAGGCCGGCTTGGCGAGATCGGCCCAATGCGCAGGCTTTTCAGCCGCCGCGGTGTTGTAGACGATGCCGGTGGTGATCAGCTTGCTGCCGAAATAGGTCTTGCCGGCGTCATAGGCATCCGCCTCGATGCCATCGAGCTTCGCCTCGGAATAGGGCAGCAGCCGGTCGTCCTTCTTCAACAGCTCCATGCTGACCGCGTCGGCGATCAAAAGCACGTCGGGCTGCGGGCTGCCAGCGGCGAATTCGGCTGCCATCTTGGTCAGGATGTCACTCGTTCCTGAACGATAGATAGTCACGTCGATACCGGGCTGCGCCTTCTTGAAGGCATCCACGGTCTTGACCGCATCGGCTTCCGGTTGGGATGTGTAGAGCGTCAGCGTTTCAGCACCGGCCACGCCGGCAAACAAAGTTGCCGCGAGTGCAAGCTGGCTGGCCAGCAGCTTGATGAATAGCGTCTTCATGAGACCTCCTGTCTGTCTGTGCATGAGCGGTCCGGCGCCTTGGCCGGTTCCCGTCTCCCCTCCCTGCACGGCGCATATGACTGGTGGATGACAGCGCGCATGCCCGGCCCGATCAGGCAACGGCTTCGCGCGGAATGCTCTCACGGCACAACGACACCGGCCCGCGGAACCGGCGTTCCACGAGCCTCATGGCCGCCCTGTGGCTGCGACCCCTTCGGGGCACCCGAAGACTTTCGGGCGTCGGCCGGCCCTAGACCAGCATGCCCATCGGGTTCTCGATCAGGCGTTTGAAGGCAACCAGCAATTCGGCCCCCAGCGCWCCGTCGACGGCGCGATGGTCGGTCGACAGCGTCACCGACATSACGGTRGCGATYTTGATCTYGCCATTCTTGACCACCGCCCGCTCCTCGCCGGCGCCGACCGCCAGGATCGTCGCATGCGGCGGGTTGATSACSGCGGCAAAGTCCTTGATGCCGAACATGCCGAGGTTCGAYACMGCCGTGGTGCCRCCCTGATACTCTTCCGGCTTCAGCTTRCGGCTGCGCGCSCGGCTGGCCAGGTCCTTCATCTCGTTGGAGATGGTGGACAGCGTCTTTTCGTCCGCCTTGCGGATGATCGGCGTGATCAGGCCACCGGGGATCGACACCGCAACGCCGACATCGGCATGCTTGTGCTTGACCATGGCGCTTTCGGTCCAYGATGCATTGGCATCCGGCACCGCCTTCAGCGCCAGCGCCATTGCCTTGATCACCATGTCGTTGACCGACAGCTTGTAGGCCGGCACGTCACCCTTTTCGGTCTTCTTGATCGGCGCTGCCGCATTGATCTGCGTGCGCAATGCCAAGAGCGCGTCGAGTTCGCAGTCGAGTGTCAGGTAGAAATGCGGGATGGTGGTCTTGGCCTCGACCAGGCGGCGCGCGATCGTCTTGCGCATATTGTCATGCGGGACGAGTTCGTAAGAGCCTTGCTCGAACAGTTTCAGCACCTGCTCGTCCGACATCGCCTTCACCGGCGCGGTGGCAGCAGCCGGAGCCGCCGGAGCGCCTGCGGGCGCTGCCTTGGCAGCAGGCTTGACGCCGCCACCGGCAATCGCCGCATCGACATCGGCTTTCACCACGCGGCCATACGGGCCGGTGCCTGCAATGGTCGAGAGTGCAATACCCGCCTCACGGGCAAGACGACGCGCCAAGGGTGTTGCGCGCGCAACCGAAGGCGATTTGCCGATCTCCTCCCTAAGGGGGGAGATGCCCGGCAGGGCAGAGGGGGGCGCGACAGGTTGAGCCGCAGGCGCGACATCGCCCCCCTCTGTCGACTTCGTCGACATCTCCTCCACAAGGAGGGAGATCGGCGCCTTGTCGCCATAGGTTTCGCCATCGGCATAGATCCACGCGACAGCCGCGCCGACAGGAATGTCGATCCCCTCCTTCCCGGTGACGTCACGCAGCACGCCGCTGGCCGGCGCATCGATCTCCATCGCCGCCTTGTCGGTCTCGATCTCGAACAGCACATCGCCCTTCTTGACGCTGGCGCCTTCCTCGGCGAACCAGCGCGAGATCTGTCCGGTCGCCATGTCCATGTCGACCTTGGGAAGAATGACTTCGGTCGGCATCGATCAGCGAACCCCTTTCACGAGGTCGCGCGCAGCCGCGATGATCTCGGGCACCTGCGGCACGACAGCCTTTTCCAGCTCCGGATTGTAGGGGATCGGCGTCTCCGCCCCGCCCAGCCGCACGATCGGCGCATCGAGGTAATCGAACGCCTCGCTCTCAGCGATCATCGCGCTGACCTCGGCGCCGATGCCCAGCGTCTTGACCGCTTCGTAGACGCACATCAACCGCGATGTCTTCTTGACGCTGTCGATGACGGTCTGCTTGTCCATCGGCCGGATTGTCCGGAGATCGATGACTTCGATGTCGATGCCTTCGGCTTCCAGCACCGCCGCGGCGTCCAATGCCTTGTGCACCATGATCGAGGTGGCGACGATGGTCAGGTCGCGTCCCTCGCGGCGGATGTCGGCCTTGCCGATCGGCACCGTGTAGTAGCCTTCGGGCACCGGGCCCTTCATCTTGTAGAGCAGCTTGTGCTCGAAGATCATCACCGGGTCGGGATCGGCGACTGCGGCCAGCAG
>NZ_JBFULQ010000051.1:0-20446 GCF_054049815.1 Mesorhizobium sp. P5_C1
CCTCCAAACCCTTCACCTTACTGGAGAGGGCATCCACGTTGGAAATGTAGGCCGGGATGATGGTGCCGGCCTCCTCGGAGACCATAGCCTGCATCTGGCCGTAGATCTCCTTGCGCTTGGCCTGGTCGAGCGAGCCGCGCGCCTCGATGAGCATCTTGTCGAACTTCTCGGACTTGTACTGGCTTTCGTTCCAGGGCGCGTTGGAAGCGTAGAGGAGCGAGAACAGGATGTCCGGCGTCGGGCGCGGATTGATGTTGCCGAAATGGATCGGCGCCTTGAGCCAGTAATTGTCCCAATAGCCGTCGGCCGGGACGCGCTGGACGTCGAGTTTCATGCCGATATCCGCGCCGGCGGCCTGGATGATCACCGCCATGTCGATCGACGAGGTCGCGGCGTCGGAAGCGATCACCGGGATGGACTGGCCGAGCAGGCCTGCCTTCTGGAAGTGGAACTTCGCCTTGTCCGGGTCGAAAGCCTTCGGCTTGATGTCGGGATTGTGGAAGATGTTTGCCGGCGAGACAGGCTGGTCGTTGCCGATTTCGCCAAGGCCGCGCAACGCCGATTTGACGATCTGCTCGCGGTTGACGAGATACTTCATGCCGGCCACGAAATCGGCCTTGCTGCCCGGATCCATGTCGAGGCGGATGTTGAGGTCGGTATAGTTACCCGAGGTCGTCTTCGACAGCTCGAAGCCGTGCTGGCCGCCGATGAGCTTCATCGCGCGCGGATTGATCGAAGCCGCAAAATTGATGTCGCCGGAAAGCAGGGCGTTGACGCGGGCACTGTCGTCGCTGATGGCGATGAATTCGAAAGAGTCGAGATAGGGCTTGCCCGACTTCCAGTAGTTCTTGTTCTTGGTGACCACCGACCGCACGCCCGGTTCGAAAGCCTGGAGCACGAAGGCGCCGGTGCCATTGCCCTTGGAGAAGTCGGTGGTGCCGTCCTGGACGATCATGAAGTGATGCAGCGCCAGGATGGTCGGGAGGTCGGCATTCGGGTCGGCGAGCGTGATTTCGACGGTCGACTTGTCTACCGCCTTGAAGCCGCTCATCTGCGCGGCGATCTTGGCGACCTTGGAGCCGACCGCTTTGTCGAGATGGCGCTTCAGCGAGTAGACGACGTCGTCGGCGGTAAGGTCCTTGCCGTCGTGGAAGGTGACGCCCTTGCGCAGCTTCACCGTCCAGGTCTTGGCGTCCTTGCTGTCGAAGCTCTCGGCCAGCTCCATCTGCGTGACGCCATCCTTGTCGAGGAAAGTCAGGCGGTTGTAGAGCGAGCAGCAGCGGACATAGTCGGTGGAGAGCGACGCCTTTGCAGGATCAAGCGTGTCGGCGGTCGATGACGACCAGCCGGCGGCTTTGAAGTTTCCGCCGGAAACCGGCTCAGCGGCGACGGCATTGGTGGCGCGGCCGAGCACCAGGCTGCCCGCGGCAACCGCGGCGCCGCCGGCCAACAGCATCTTGAGAAGTTCGCGGCGGTTCGCGCCCCGCCGAATGGCGTTTTCGACCATGGCATCGTCTGCGCTGGTCCAGTTCGTGATCTTGTCGGTCATGTTATTCCCCTTTCTGTTTGTTTGGTCGGGATGCTCGTCTTGTTGCGGCTTTCCGGGCTTGGGCTCAGGTTCGTTCCTTCAGGCTTTCCCGCACGGCCGACGCCAATGCGGCCATTGAGGTGAAGTGGTAGTCCGGGGCGGTGAAGCGCTCCGGCTCGATCGTGCCGCCATAGCCCTTCTGGGCGTGCCGGCGTTCGATCCAGCAGTTGGTCAGGCCAAGTGTCCGGGAAATGCCGATGTCGTGATACTGGCTCTGCGCGACGTGCAGGATGTCGTCCTTGCGGTCACCCCGGGAGGCGACGAAATCAAAGACCTTCTGGAAGAACGCCGGATCCGGTTTCTCCGTTCCGGTATCGTCGGCGGTAAAGGTGGCGAAGAAGGGCGATCCCAACTGCTTCTCGAAATGATTGAGTGCCCAGCGCCGGGCATTGGTCATGGCAATCAGCTTGTGTGACTTCGCAAGCTCGGCCAATGCCGCCGCGCTGTCGGGAAAGCCTTGCCAGGTGCTGGCGGAGTCCTGCAGGCGGACGCCGTATTTCTCCTCGGCCGGCAGGCCGAGCCGCGGCGCGATGACCCTGTAGACACGCACGAGATCGTCAGGGAACAGCCCTGCATCGGGCATGTAGCGGGCCTGCCGGTACAGGGCCAGCGCGGCTTCGCCATTGATGGAAACGCCAGCGTCACCGGCAATCCCGGCCAGGCAGGTGGTAATGCCGYCTTCGAAGTCGATCAGCGTGCCGACGACGTCGAAGGTCATGTATTTGAATTCGCTAAAGCCCCTGGCCAAGACTGGCTCTCCTCTGCGCGCGGCCGAATTGAATGGTGTTGAACAGAACAAAATTCCGTGCTGTCCGGGGCGTCGGCCTTTTCAAAAGCTCGGAAATTCGGGCCTTCTGGCCTTGTCTTAAGGACAGTCTGGCACTTCCCCCGCGCTGGATTCGCCGAAAAGGCGTGAGGGAGCGGCACAAAATTGCGAAATCGTCTGCCCCGGCGCTATTTCGAAATACGCGGTATTCGTCGCCCGTCATGCCAGGGCCTGGCGGACATCAGCATCGTCCAATGTTTGGTCGAGCGTCCGGCGCGTGCGCTCGACGATAGCATCGATGTCGTCGTCGGTGCAGCAGAGCGGGGGAGCGTAGCCGATAACCCCATTCGCAAAGGCACGGATGATGAGACCGTTGTCCCACGCCCTGTCGAAGACGCGCCGCGCCGGCATGGCCGATGCGGGAAGCGGTGTCTTCCTCCTTTTGTCGACCACCAGTTCGATCGCGGCAAGCATGCCGCGACCACGCACGTCGCCCACCAGCGGGTGGTCTCTCAGGCCCTCCAGCCCCGCCATCAGGCGAGCGCCGGCCTTGATGCCGTTCTCCAGCAGGCCGTCTTCGTAGAGCTTCAACACCTCGAGCGCGACGGCGGCGCTGACGGGATGGGCGGAATAGGTATAGCCGTGGCCGACCGCAGAAGCGCCCGCGCCATCGGCGATGACGTTGTAGACATGATCGGCCATGAACACTGCGCCCATCGGAACATAGCCCGAGGTCAGCCCCTTCGCGGTCGTCATCAAGTCGGGAACGATGTCCTCGTCCGTGCAGGCGAAGAGAGGGCCCGTGCGGCCGAAGCCGGTGATCACCTCGTCGGCGATGAACAGGATGCCGTACTCCCGGCAGAGTTCGCGCATCGCCTTGATCCAGCCCTTCGGCGGGACGATCACACCACCCGACCCCTGGATCGGCTCGGCATAGAAGGCAGCGACCCGCTCCGGTCCGAGCTCCTCGATCTTGGCCTTCAGCGCGGCGAGCGATGCGGCGATGATCGCGTTCGCGTCCTCGCCTACCGGGTTGCGATAGGGGTAGGGCGAGGGGATCTTGTGTTGCCATTCGAAGGGAATGCCGAAACCGGCGTGAAAGGCGGGCAGGGCGGTCAGGCCCGCGCCGACCACCGACGATCCGTGATAGCCTTGCTCGATGGAAATAAACTGGTCGCGTTTCGGCTCGCCCCTGGCATTCCAATAATAGCGAACGAAACGGATCGTGCTGTCGACCGCGTCAGACCCGCCGAGCGTGAAATAGACGTGATTGAGATCCCCGGGCGCGCGTTCGGCCAGTTCCGAGGCGAGCCGGATGGCCGGCTCCGAACCGAGGTCGAAATAGGCGGTGGCGTAGGGAAGCTCGCGCATCTGCCTTGCCGCCGCCTCGACGATGCTGTCGTGGCCGTAGCCGGCATTGACGCACCACAGTCCGGCGAAACCGTCGACAAGTTGCCGGCCGGATGCATCGGTCACGGTCGCCCCCTTCGCCGATTTCAGCACGCGCACGCCGAGGGCCTCATGGCCACGGTATGAGGAGACCGGATGGATGAGATGGGCGCGGTCGAGTTCGATCAGGGAATTGGCGAGCATTGTTTTCCTCCGCGCTAGCCGAGCGCCTGATTGGCGAGGGCGTAAACTTTTGGCCTGGCCTGTTCCGCGCCCGTCTTGGGCGGACGGTCCATGGCGACGCCGCCGCCGGCATGGGCGAGGCCGATGTCTTCGAGCCAGCCGGCAATGCCGGTCCGGCTGTCGGTATCCACACGCAGAAAGGCGCCGGGGCGCGGCGCGGCGAAGAAGCTGATCAGGGCCCTGGCGTCCGCGGGACTTCCCGCGATGACCGGACCAATCACCTCGCCGCGTCCAAACGGGCGGATCGCGGCATAGGCGTCGATGGCGCCGTTGCGGCGGATAACCGCGAGTTGGCCGTGCTCGGCCAGCGCATCGATCAGGGCTTCGCGGTCGGCGCCATAGGCGTCGCGGTCCATCGCCTTGATGTCCGACAGATCGTCCATGCGTGCGGCTTCCACGTCCTCGGGCGCGCCGAGCTGTGCAACCGTGCCCTGATGCTGCAGGATCGTGCCGGAGGGCACAAAGCCCAGTTTCTGATAGAGAGGCATGCCGTCAGTCGTCGCGACGAGCCGCAGCGGACGGTCGCCGGCGAGGGCGAGAGCCTGATCCATAAGCCGGCGCCCGAGCCCCTTGCCACGCACGTTCCTGTCGACGATCACCATGTTGATCATGGCGCAATCCGCGCCGTAGGGCGTTACCAGGATGGTTCCGGTGACACGGCCCTCGTCGTCGAGCGCGACCGCGCCGCTTGAGAGCTGCAGCGCCATCTGCCAGTCCTGGGGGCGATGCGGCCACTTCTCCTGGCGAGAAAGCGCCACCGCTCCCTCGATATGGTCCGGCCCGAAGTCCTGGATTTCGATCTCGCCCTGCGGCATGAGGCATCCCTATCGTCTGCTGCCCAAGTCTCGGTCATCGGCGCGCCGCAGATCATCTGAAGGCTTTGGCTTCGACAGTATCTTTCGCCGTAGCGCGAGGCGTGCGCCGCATCTTGTGCTGGCACCCTCCACGGCGGACTTGCTTCACATCTCGCACGGCGCCGCTTCGGCACGGCAAATGCTACAGCGTGCCAAACCGGATGGTGGATACGGAACTTTCTGCTTTCGGGAGGGCGATTTCGGTCAGGTGGGTCGCCACCAGCCGTCCTATGATGAAATACATCCCAGCGCGGATGTGCTTCCACCGGAGATCGACGGACATGGCTTCCTTCAGGCCCAAATACATCACCTTCGACTGCTACGGCACGTTGACCGATTTCCAGATGGCGGAAGCGGCGCGAGACCTCTACGGCAGCCGGCTCGACGAACCGCGCATGCAGGAGTTCATCAAGAACTTCGCGGCGTATCGGCTCGACGAGATCATGGGCGACTGGAAGCCCTATGCCGACGTCGTTCACAACGCGCTCGAGCGCTCCTGCAAGCGCAATGGCGTCGCCTTCAGCGCCGACGACGCCAGGATGGTCTATGAGCGTGTCCCGACCTGGGGACCGCACGCGGACGTCCCGGCCGGCCTGGCGAAGGTGGCCAAGGCGATTCCGCTGGTCATCCTGTCCAACGCCATGAACGCGCAGATCATGTCCAATGTCGAAAAGCTAGGCGCGCCGTTTCACGCCGTCTACACGGCCGAGCAGGCGCAGGCCTACAAGCCTCGCTTCCAAGCCTTCGAATACATGCTCGACATGCTGGGCTGCGGCACGGAGGACATCCTTCACTGCTCGTCTTCGTTCCGCTACGACCTGATGTCGGCCCACGATCTCGGCATAAAGAACAAGGTCTGGGTCAACCGGGGCCACGAGCCAGCCAACCCGTACTATGGCTATGTCGAGATATCAGACATTTCGGGTCTTCCAGGCGTGGTCGGTCTCTGAAACAGGCGGGTTGCCGATGAAGTTCGTCTCCTACTGGCACGACACGGCCCCTGTCTTTTCCGGCGGGGCGCAGGGCCCGGTCGAGGGGCACTACGATGCCGCCATCATCGGCGGCGGCTTCACCGGTCTCGCCGCGGCGCGCCAACTGGCGAAGGCCGGCGCCAAGGTGGCCGTGCTGGAGGCAGAACGGGTCGGCTGGGGCGCATCCGGTCGCAATGGCGGGCACTTGAACAACGGCCTCGCCCACAGCTATCTCTCGGCCAAGGCGGAGCTCGGCAAGGAACGCGCAATCGCGCTCTACCGGGCGCTCGACGACTCTGTCGATACCATTGAGGCGCTGGTCGCCGAAGAGGGCATCGACTGCAATTTCCGCCGTGCTGGCAAACTGAAGCTCGCCTCCAAGCCGCTGCATTTCGAAGCGATCGCCCGCAACTTCGAAGCTCTCCATGCCGAAGTCGATCCGGATACGGAGCTGCTGTCGGCGGCAGATCTCAAGTCCGAGATTGGCTCGCCCTTCTACGGCGCGATGCTGTCGAAGAAGAGCGCCATGATGCATATGGGCCGCTATGTGGCAGGCTTGGCCACGGCCGCCGCCCGCCACGGCGCGGTGATCCACGAGAACGCGGCGGTGACCGACCGCAAGCAGGCCGGCAACAGGCATGAGCTGACAACCTCCCGCGGGCGGATCAGCGCCGACAATGTGCTGGTGGCGACCGGCGCTTACACGACGCCGAATTTCGGCTATTTCCGCCGCAGGATCATCTCCGTCGGCAGCTTCATCATCGCTACAAGGCCGTTGAGCGACGACGAGATCGCTGCGACCATGCCCGGCAACCGGACATGCGTGACATCGATGAACATAGGCAACTACTTCCGGCTTTCGCCGGACAGGCGCCTGATCTTCGGCGGTCGCGCACGCTTCTCGGCGACATCGGACCAGCGCTCCGATGCCAGGAGCGGACAGATATTGCAGGCAGGCCTTGCGGCGATCTTCCCGCAACTGGCCAAGGTCGAGATCGACTATTGCTGGGGCGGGCTGGTCGACATGACCAAGGACCGTTTTCCGCGGGCCGGCTACCATGACGGTGTCTGGTACGCGATGGGCTATTCGGGCCACGGCGCGCAGCTTTCCACCCATCTCGGCATGATCCTGGCCGATGCCATGCTCGGCCGCGAGGACCGCAATCCGATGAAGGGGCTCGAGTGGCCGTCCATCCCCGGCTATTCTGGCAAGCCCTGGTTCCTGCCGATGGTCGGGCTCTATTACAAGATGCTAGACAAGATCCAGTAGAGGTTCCAGCAGAGGGCGGTCGCGGAAGGTCCGCACCGCCTCGTGGCTGCAGCTCAGCTCAGCCCGCCGATGTGAAAACTCTTCATCTCGAGATATTCCTCGATACCGGCCTGCGCGCCTTCACGCCCGAGGCCGGACTGCTTGACGCCGCCGAAGGGGGCCACCTCCATCGAGACCGTGCCGGTGTTGAGTCCCACCATGCCGAACTCCAATGCCTCGCCGACGCGCCAGGCGCGTTTCAGGTTTTCTGTGTAAAAGTAGGAAGCAAGCCCGTAGGGCGTGCCGTTGGCGAGCGCGATCGCTTCCTCTTCCGTCTCGAACCGGAAAAGCGGCGCGACCGGGCCGAACGTTTCCTCGCCGGCGAGCTGCATGTCTTTCGTGGCGCCGGTCAGCACCAGCGGCGCGACATATTGAGGGCCCTCCGGCAGCGCCGGCTTCTCGCTGATGATCACAGCACCTTTGGCGATCGCGTCGTCGACATGGCGGTTGATCTTCTCGACCGCCGCCATGTTGATCATCGGCCCGATGGTGACGCCAGGCTGCGTGCCGGGCCCCACCGTCATGGCGTTGACGCGGGCGGAAAGCTTCGCGGCGAAGGTTTCGTAGACAGTGGCCTGGACGAGAATGCGGTTGGCGCAGACGCAGGTCTGGCCGCCGTTGCGGAACTTCGAGACAAGCGCGCCCTCGACGGCGAGATCGAGATCGGCGTCGTCGAAGACGATGAGAGGCGCGTTGCCGCCGAGTTCGAGACTGAGCCGCTTAACGCTGTCCGCCGCGCCACGCATCAGCAGCGAACCGACCCGAGTCGAGCCGGTGAAGGAGATCTTGCGAACGGTCTCGTTCGCCATGATCTCGTTGCCGATTTCGGCCGGCATGCCGGTGACGATGTTGATGACGCCGGCGGGGATGCCCGCGCGCTCGGCAAGCACGCCGAGCGCCAGCGCCGAATAGGGGGTGAACTCGGATGGCTTGATGACCACCGTGCAGCCGGCGGCCAGCGCCGGCGCGACCTTGCGGGTGATCATCGCGTTGGGGAAGTTCCACGGCGTGATGATGCCGCACACACCGACCGGTTCCTTCAGCACGATGATGCGCCTGTCTGGCGTCGGCGAGGGGATGGTGTGGCCGTTGATGCGGCGGGCTTCCTCCGCGAACCATTTGACGAAGGACGCGCCGTAACGGATCTCGCCCTTGGCCTCGTCCAGCGGCTTGCCCTGTTCGGTCGTCAGGATCAGCGCGAGATCGTCCAGATGCGCGAGCATCAGGCCATGCCAGGCTTCCAGCAGGGAAGCGCGCTCGGCGTTGGTCTTCTTCTTCCAATCCGCGTAGGCGGAAGCGGCGGCCTCTATGGCCGCGCGGGTCTCCGGACCGGCCATGTCGGGCACCGTGCCGATCGCTGCCTGCGTTGCCGGGTCGACGACGTCGACCGTCCTCCCGGAGCCTGCAGCGACCCACTTACCGCCGATCAGGCCGGCTTCTCGGAAGAGACTTTTGTCTTTCAGGTTTTTCATCGAAAACGACCTTGCAATCAGGTGAGCGCCGCGACGATGGCGGCCGTGATGGTTTCCGTGGTGTCCTTGCCGGCAGTTGTTCCAACGCCTCGCGCGGTCGTCGCCTCGACTGCCTTCATGACGCGGTCGGCCGCGGCTTTTTCGCCGAGATGATCGAGCATCATTGCGCCGGACCAGATGGTGGCGATCGGATTGGCGATGCCGAGATGTGCGATGTCGGGTGCCGAACCGTGCACCGGCTCGAACATGGACGGCGCCGAGCGGTCGGGATTGATGTTGGCGGAGGCCGCGTAGCCGAGCCCGCCCTGGATTGCCGCGCCGATGTCGGTGAGGATATCGCCGAACAGGTTGGAGGCGACGACGACGTCAAGGCTCTCCGGCGCCATGATCATGCGCGCGGCGAGCGCGTCGACATGATAGCTGGTCACTTCGACGTCGGAGTACTCCGCGGCCAGCTTGCGGGTAATCTCGTCCCAGAACACCATCGAATATTTCTGCGCGTTGGATTTGGTGACGGAGGCGAGCTTGCCGCGCCGCGCCCGCGCCTGCTCGAAGCCGAAGCGCAGGATGCGCTCGACGCCGGCACGGGTGAAGATCGAGGTCTCCACGGCGACCTCGTCCAGCGTGCCTTGATGCACGCGCCCGCCGGCGCCCGAATATTCGCCTTCGGTGTTCTCACGGATGCACAATATGTCGAAGTTTTCCGCCCGCAGCGGCCCTGTCACGCCCGGCAGCAGGCGGTGCGGCCGGATGTTGGCGTACTGCACGAATGCCTTGCGGATCGGCAGCAGCAGGCCGTGCAGCGAAACGGAATCCGGCACCTCCGCCGGCCAGCCGACCGCGCCGAGAAGGATGGCGTCGAAGCCGCGCAAGGTGTCGATGGCATCCTCGGGCATCATGCGGCCGGTCTCCTTGAAGAAGCGGCAGGACCAGGGGAACACGGTGCCCGTCAGGGCAAAGCCGAAGTTTTTGGCAACGGTTTTCAGCACTGTCCAAGCGGCGGCGGTCACATCGCGGCCGATGCCGTCACCAGGGATCAGGGCGATCGAGTAGGTCGTCATCGGCATCACTTCAAAGGCTGATCAGGACACTCTTGGTCCTGCGGTTGGCGAGATAGGCCTCACGGCCAAGATCCTTGCCGATGCCGGACCGCTTGTAGCCCCCGGTTGGCAGGATATGGTCGCGCGAGCGGCTGTAGCGGTTGACCCAGACGGTGCCCGCTTCGAGCTTGCGCGCGAAGCGGATGGTACGGGACAGGTCGGAGGTGAAGAGGCCGGAGGCGAGCCCGTAGGTCGGATGGCAGGACAGTGCCAGCGCCTCGTCCTCGGTCTCGAAGGTCTGGACGGTCAGGACCGGACCGAAGATCTCCTCGACGATCGCTGGATTGGCCTGGTCGACATCTGTGATCAGCGTCGGCTCGTAGAAATAGCCGAGGCTGTCCATCGCGGCGCCGCCGGTCAGGCATTGGCCGCCGGCTTCGACCGCGGCCCGCACGATGCCGTCGATACGCGCCCGCTGCCGTTCCGAGATAACAGGCGAATACTGCGTCGCCTCGTCCCAGGTCGGGCCGGGCCGCACCGCCTTCATCTTCTCCAGGATCGTGGCCGTCAGCCTGTCGGCCAAGCTCTTCTCGACGATCAGGCGCGTGCCGGCCACACAGGCCTGGCCGGCATTGAAGGTGACGCTGCCGGCGATCGCCGTCGCTGCCTTCTCCAGATCGGCATCGGCAAAGACGATCTGCGGGCTCTTGCCGCCGAGTTCCAGCGTCATCGGCTTGACGCCGGTGCGAGCGACGTTTTCCATGATGGCCGAACCGGCGCGGGTCGAGCCGGTGAAGCTGACCTTGGCGATCTCGGGATGGCCGGTCAGCGCCGTTCCAGTCGTCAGGCCGTCTCCCAGGACTACGTTTATGAGCCCTGCCGGTAAGCCTGCCCTCACGGCGAGTTGTGCCATGTAGACTGCGGAAAAGGGCGTCATTTCCGACGGCTTCAGCACGACCGCATTGCCCGCGGCCAGTGCCGGACCAAGCTTCCAGCCAGCCATCGAGATGGGGAAGTTCCACGGCGTGATCGCGCCGACCACGCCATAGGGCTCGCTCATGATCATGCCGAGACTGGCTTCGTCGGTCGGCACCAGCTCGCTGCCTTCCTTGTCGGCGAATTCGGCAAAGAAGCGGATCTGCTCGGCGGTTATGGCAATGTCGCCGGCGACGAGCTGGCCGACGGGCCGCGTCGAGCACAGCGCCTCGATTTTTGCCAGCGTTTCGGCTTCCGCCTCGATCAGGTCGGCCCAGGCCTGGAGCGCCCTGGTGCGCTCGCGCGGCCGAACTCCGCCCCAGTTGCTGGTCTTCAGCGCCGCCTTGGCGCCCGCTACCGCCCGGTCGACCATTTCGACGCCGGCCACGGGGCTGACGGCGTATGCCTTGCCATCCGACGGGCGGCGCATCTCGATCGCACCCTCGGCCGCAATCAGCTCCCCGCCGATAAAATGGCCGACGGGAAGGGAGACGGTATCCGGGTCGAAGCTCAGGCCCATGGGCGCCCACTCTCAGCTGTTCTGGAGGAGCCTAGCCCGTGCAACAGCGCAGCATGCACCGTTCGAAGATCGGTCGCGGATGATTGTTGCGTGCTGGCGATGAGGGACGGCAAAATCTGTTGCGGAGGCCAGGGCCTCACGTGCGAACCCCATTATCCTACCGTGACGTAGATCTTGCGCACCGTTTCGATGGTCTTCCAGACGCCGGTGAAGCCGGGCTTCATCACGAAGCTGTCGCCGGCGCGGTAGGTCACCGTCTCGCCGGCGTCGGGCGTGATCTCGATCACGCCGGAAAGGATGTGGCAGAATTCGAAAGTCTCGCCCTTGATCGAGCGCGTCTCTCCCGGCGTCGCTTCCCAGACGCCGGTATGGACGAGATCGTCCTTGGCGGCGTCCTGCGCCCACGTCTTGAAGGCGGGGTCGCCGGCTATCAGCCGTTCGGGCAACGCCCTGGACTGGCGTGGCGGGAAAGATGGGGCGGTGTCGACGGTCTTGAGCAGGGACAAGTGATGGCCTTTCAGGTTGGATTTCAATAGCCGCGCGACCGGTCGATGAGCCCGATGGGGTCGAGCCCGGCGCGGTGGCGTCGGATGTTTTCGATGACGGCCCGCGCTGCAGTTGCGGGCTGGGTGACGCTGGCGACATGCGGGGTCAGGATGATCTTCGGATGCGACCAGAACGGATGGCCTGCGGGCAGCGGTTCGGGATCGGTGACGTCGATCATCGCCGCCGCAAGGTGGCCGCTGTTCAGCGCGACGAGAAGCGCTTCATGATCAAGCTGTGGCCCTCGGCCCGCGTGGACGAGCGCGGCGCCCTTGGGCAGTTTCGCGAACAGGTCGGCATCGAGAAAACCGCGCGTGTCTTCGGTCAGCGGCAGCAGACAGACCAGAATGTCGCTGGACGCCAGCGTTCGCTCCAACCCGAGCTCGCCGTGGTGACAGGTCACGCCGTCAATCTGCCGTGGCGAGCGGCTCCAGCCGGCGAGCGGGAAACCGAAGGGCTTCAGCCGGTCGAGGACGGCCTGACCGAGTTGCCCGAGGCCGAGCACGCCGATCCGGCGCGACCCAGCCTGCAGCTGTGGGATGTCACGCCATTCGCCGGCGCGTTGCTGTGCCAGATAGGCGGGCAGGTTGCGATGCAGGGCGAGCACGGCCAGCGTTACATACTCCTGCATCATGCGCACGATGCCTTCCTCGACCGTGCGCACGATCTTCACCTGTTCTGGTAAGGTATCGAGGCGGAACTGGTCTACGCCGGCGCCAATGGAGAACAGGATCTCCAGGTTCCTGTAGCGCGCGAGGTCTTCTGGCGCGGTCCAGGTAATGAGATAGCGTACGGAGTCAGGATCGACTGTTGCGGCATCCATAGTGAAGGGGACGTCCGGCAGTTCCTCGGCGAAGGCATCGGCGAAGATCGCTCCGCGCCGCGCATCGGAATTGAACAGGAATGTCATTCCGGTTCCCCTTCAAGCCGCGCAGCGGGCGCCCAGCGCCTCGATCAATCGCTGGCAGGCGGCGAGTTCGCTGGTGAGAATGTACTCATCCGGCTTGTGGGCGCGATCGATGTCGCCGGGGCCGCAGATGATCGCATCGACCCCGGCAGCCTGGTAAAGTCCGGCCTCCGTGCCGTAGCTGACGGCGGCAAGCGGCGCTTCGCCGGTCAGCTCGGCTAACAGTGCCGCCAGTGCCGCGTCCTGCGGCAGCGACAGCGCCGGATAGGCGCTCATCGGCGTCCACTCGACCCGAAAGCCATCTTCGGCCGCAAGGGCCTCGGCTCGCGCCTTGACCGGCGTGAGCAGGCTGGCCGGGTCGACGCCTGGAATGGCGCGCGCCTCAAGGTCCAGCGTGCAGGTGCCGGGAATGATGTTGACCGACTGTCCGCCTGCCACCACGCCCGCTTGCAGCGAGGAGTAGGGCGGCTCGAAGGCAGGGTCGAACGGACCGTTCGCCAGCCGCTCGGCTTCGCTCACGGCCGTGCTCAGCGCACCGGCCATGGCGTGGATGGCGTTGAGGCCGAGATCGGGCCGCGAGGAATGGCCTGAGCGCCCGTTGATCGTCACGCGGGCGGCCGCCTTGCCCTTGTGCCCGCGCACGGCGCGCATGCCGCTCGGCTCGCCGACGATGACACCGAGCGGCTTCGCGCAAAGTTCGGGGAGGCGGGCGATCAAATGCGGCACGCCGCGGCATCCGACCTCCTCGTCATAGGAGAAGGCAAGATGAATTGGCCTGGCCAGGCCCAGTCCCGTCAGCGCAGGCACGGCCGCGAGCGCCGCGGCCAGAAACCCCTTCATGTCAGTTGTGCCGCGTCCGTAGAGTCGCGTGCCCTCTCGGCGCAGCGCGAAAGGAGCCGAACTCCATTGCGGCTCGCCGGCGGGAACGACGTCCATGTGGCCGGACAGGATGTAGCCAGGGACATCGGCGGGGCCGATCGTCGCGAACAGATTGGAACGGTCGCCTTCTGGCCCCGGGAGCACCGTGACCTGCGCCCCGTGCTCTACGAGATGGGCCTCTATCCAGCCGGCGATATCACCGTTCGGCTTGCCTGCGACCGATGGAAAGGCGACGAGACGGTCGAGGATGTCGAAGACGTCCATTCCAGCCCTCAAAGCATTTCGGGTCCACCGGGATCGATACCGTCGACCATACGCTGCTAGATTTCCGGAGAGGATGTGCGCGTTCTTTCGCGATTGCGTGCCGAAAGCGGAAATGTTTCAGTTGAATCTAGCGTTGGTGCGCGGCTTTCGAGCAAATCGTACCGGTCTGCTTGTTTAGCGTTGGTAGGGGCAGAGGGTGGCCATCGGTGCGTCGCTCTCTGGTACGATAATCTTGCAGGGGCATGGACTTGAAGCCGTCCGGAAGCTTGAAAATCGATACGTTCTCGATGCGCGTCGGCGACATCGAAAGCGTCGAACTGGATCGCTTGCACGCGCTCTCGCTCTCCGTGGGATGGCCGCATCGCGCCGAGGACTGGCAATTCCTGCGCGAGTCGGGAGAAGGGTTCGTGGCGCTCGATGAGATCGGCCGGGTTCTCGGTTCGGCCATGTGGTTCGCGCATGGTGCCGATTTCGCAACCGTGGGCATGGTCATCACCTCGCCGCGGCTCCAGACCCTGGGGGCGGGGCAATGGCTGATGAAGCGGGTCTTCGACAAGGTCGTCGGCCGTGATCTGCGCCTCAATGCAACGCGCGCGGCAAGGCGGCTCTATCTCTCGCTCGACTTCCAGCCGGAGAAGACCGTTTATCAATGCCAGGGCATCGCCCGCGTGCCGACGACGGGTTGGCCGGCAAATATTCGAGGCGATGTCCGGACTTTGGACGCAAGGGATATTCCCGCCGTGATCGCGCTCGACGCGGCAGCATTTGGCGTAAGGCGGACGGCGCTCGTCGAACAGCTTTTCGCCCTCTCGGCCGGCTATGGTCTTTTCAAGAATGGCAGGCTGAACGCATTCGCGCTCTGTCGGCCGTTCGGGCGGGGCCATGTCGTGGGGCCGGTTGTGGCGGAAAGCGACGCGGATGCCGTGGCGATCGTGCGGCCGCACGTGGCCGACCATTCGGGGGCCTTCCTGCGCATAGACACCCACATGGACAAAGGCGAGTTCGCCGCCTTTCTGTCACACAGCGGAATGCCGGTTTTCGACACGGTTCTCACCATGTCGATGGGCAAACGCCTCGCCGATTTTGCCGTCGGCGGCGCATCTGCGCCGGTGACCTATGGCCTCGCCAGTCAAACTCTCGGGTAGTTTAGTCCA
This sequence comes from Mesorhizobium sp. P5_C1, assembly GCF_054049815.1. Lineage (NCBI taxonomy): Bacteria > Pseudomonadati > Pseudomonadota > Alphaproteobacteria > Hyphomicrobiales > Phyllobacteriaceae > Mesorhizobium > Mesorhizobium sp. P5_C1. Next base: position 14,875 of record NZ_JBFULQ010000051.1, read on the forward strand.
GGGCGCGGGCCGGCGCGGCGGTTCACGCCGGCACAATCGCGGCTAGCTGGGAGAACCGACATCGAGGCGAGACGGCTTTTTTTGCAACCATGCTGGACCAAACGCAGCAGGCCAAACTGGAAGTGTTACAGCCTTCCAAATTGCTTAAGGGGGCGTGGATCAATAGGGGTCATAGAATTAGCCGAGTTTCGATAGTGAAGCGTCGCGGAACCATACGAAACGATGCGGGAAGATTTCTGATTTTGGCCCACGAAAAATTAAATAAAATCAACGTTCTTGATACGTCCTCCGGGCCCACCAATACCTTTTCGAGATAAAGAGTATCAGCCTGGGTGGCAAAGGAGCAGAACATCAAGGTGAGCCGACGTGCGTGAGGATGTTGCTCTGTGCGGCTCCTTCGCCCAACGCCCCGTGAAAGTGCTACCTATTGTGACACCTAATTGTGATACAAATCGAGACCAGAGGCAGAAAAAAGACAATAAAAACAATATCTTGTAGAAGATGTTGATCCCAGCCAGCGGTACCAATAAATTCAGTGGTTTGTCGCATGGGGTAGGGGCGTCCTTGCCCGCTTCATGTCACACCTATGTTGCAACTGGCTACCGTTGATTTCCAAGGGTTTCCTGCGACTATCGGCAAGTCCGTGCGACATCCCCAAAAACGGCGGCGGCGCCGGGGTGAGGTTGAGCAAGCCATGAGGCTGATCAGATCATTGGTGAGACGTGCGCCGGAATGGCTGCTGCTTCAGTGGGAAAAGGCGCGGCGACGCCAAATCCTCAAGCGCTACCCCCCTTTTGGGGAGCCGGCGTGGGGTCAGCAGCCGACTTTTTTGAGATACTGATCGGATTGGTCCATGCCACTTGATATCGAAACTCGGTTTCTCTGCCTGGCGGATTTTGAACCCGCGGCGCGGGAGCTATTGCCGCACGCGGTTTATGAGTTCATTGCCGCCGGTGCTGGCGAAGAAATCACCAAGCGTGACAATGAAGCCGCATTCGACCGCATCAAGTTAAGGCCGCGCGTGCTTCGCGATGTGACAAGACTTGATACCGGGATCACGCTCTTCGGGCAAAGTCTGCCGCATCCGATCATCCTAGCCCCAATAGCATATCAGCGGCTGGCGCATCCGGAAGGCGAGGTGGCCGCGGCGCGCGGCGCCGGAGTGGCGGAAGCGGTGTTCACTCTGGGCACGACGGCGACGGCGGCGATCGAGGATTGCATGGCGGTGACCCAGTCTCCAGTCTGGTTCCTTCTCTATTGGCAAAGCGATAGCAGTTTCAATGGCGAACTCGTATCGCGCATGGCCGCACTGGGCGCAAAGGCGATCAGTGTGACGGTCGACATGCCAACACCAGGCGATCGCCGCAGGCAGTTCCGGGCAGGATTCAAAATTCCCGACAGCCTCGCAACGCCATACTTCAAGGACCGGAACACCGGCGTCCTCAAAGTTGGCACTGCGCAGCGGCGCGCCATGCCGACCTGGGCGGATATTGCCTGGCTGCGTTCTCTGACAACCCTGCCGCTTATCCTGAAGGGCATCCTCGATCCTGACGATGCCGAGCAGGCGATCGGAACCGGTGCCGATGCCATCGTCGTCTCGAACCACGGTTCGCGCAACCTCGACACCCTGCCGGCGACCATCGACGCCCTGTCCGCCATCGCGGATCGGGTGGCCGGGCGGATTCCCATCATCCTCGACGGCGGCGTGAGGCGTGGCACCGACGTTTTGAAGGCAATTGCCCTGGGGGCAAGCGCGGTCATGATTGGCCGCCCCTATGTCTACGCACTGGCAACGGATGGTGCCGAGGGCGTAGCCCATTGTGTCAACCTGCTTCGCCGGGACTTCGAGGTCGCAATGGCGCTTACCGGCCGGGCGCGGATCGGCGAGATCGACCGGTCGGTAATCTGGTGAAGCCGGACCTATTCCTTAGCGCTCTGATGGCGGCTGTGGTCCTGTCTCAAAGACGATTGACGAAGCACTCTGCCAGTTCCAGCAACCCCGCCGCACGCTCTGGAAACGGCCGGCGTCGAGTTCATCGCAGAGAGCGCCCTAGCATAGCGCCTCGTGCCCCTCAGATGTTCCTCTCGAAGGTATGAGCCACGATCGGATCTGGCGTCGATAGCTCAAATCCTTTAGCTGCCATAAAGGTCAGAACGATAGCCACAGCTATCGATGCAATCACGGTGGCGGTGCGAGCTATGATTCTCATGATCTCTACCCAAAGCTCCAGCAAATTCTCTCGGACGGGTARGTCCGCCTTCTAAGGTCGGGATGCTCGCGGCGGATTGCAACTAACCCTTAGTCTAGGTCCAGCTTCGGCGCGCTTGGCAATGCGGGTCGGAAGCGGCCCCGCGTTTCGCTATCCCTTCGGCAGCAGCACCGGCATTTCAGAAAAGCACCAGCTAATTTGTGCTCCGCTGGGCGGAACAGCGCCGTTAGAGCCAGTGCTCCAAAAGAAAGGAGTGGACAACGCACCCAGGGCGGATTGCGTTTGCGCTCGACTGGCGCAATCCTCACCTAGGGGAAGTGAGGAAGCATGAGCAGCTTGGGCTTATGGGTCATACTCGCGACGGCGACCATGGCGATCCTTTACCTGTTGTCGTATGTCTCGATCACGATGTAGGGAGATGGCCGGGGCGTGCTGCATTTGTTGACGGTCAGCGCCCCTTCTTCACCTTCGGCGTGATCTCCTCGATCCGCACCTTGTTCTGGATAGCCAGCGTCGAGGCAGCCGGTCGGAAGCGCACCACGGTAGACAGCTATAGCTCGCACCTTGATCTGCACATCGTGCCGTTGATCGGGATCTCAAACTTACAGCGCTGAACATCGCCGCTGCACGCTCGTTTGAGGATCAACTGCGCGCAGCGGTCGTTCTCAAGCGATGATCCGAAGGGTTCGCTCGCATGGGTGAACTCACTCGGGGTAGCCCCCAACGTCCTCCGGCCCCGGCTTGTTGAAAAGGATAAATGCCAAGGGATTGCCGGGCTCGGACATTGCATCGCTGCGCAGGCCCGATATCTCTCCAGCCACGCCGCTTGCGTACTCCGCAACCACTTCGCCGAAGCTATTGCGCTGGATGGCCACCTTCTGTCCGGCCTCGACCTTGTCGTTGAGCTTGACCAGATACTCGACCAACCCGCCCTCGGTTGCCAGGATCGGGAACGCACTGTTGCCGACAAAGACGTGCACGTCCTTGCCCGTGCGTCCCATCGGCCCGGCGACGATGCCGTGATGCTTGAGCACGTTCATCGTGCCTTCCACGAATAGCCCGATCATCTCGAGGTCCAGGTGGCGGGCAGCCCCGATCTCCGGGCAAAAGGACGGGATGCCCGCGGCGTTAAACGCGTTATGGAGGACATTGGGATATGTTGGATTGTCGAAGATCTGGCCGATCGGATAGAGCTCCGCCATCGCCTTGATCTCGGGCACGTCCATCTCGGCAATATTGAATGCGGTGACCTCGAATCCGGTCGTTCCGGTATGGAAGTCGATCGCGAAGTCGGCGTTGGGCCGCAGCAGCCGGTTGAACACCAGCCCGGCGTGTCGGCTGGCCGCGGTGATGTCGTTCTCGTTCCCGGGCCACACCCGGTTCATGTCGATCAGGTCGAGGCCTCTGCCCGCGTTGGGCCATCTGCGCTGCATGCTTTCCAGGGCCGGGCGGGAGATGTCGGTGACCGCCATCACCGTGCCCGACATCTCAGCGGGGTCGAGCTGGTTCATCACGGTCTGGACCGTATGTATGGAACTCATCTCGTCGCCATGCACCCCGCTGGTCAGGATGCCGCGCTTGCCCGACTTCGCCCCCTTGGCGACGGCCACGGACACATACCAGTGCTGTCCAGTGGGACTCTCCACGCCCTGGAAATACAGAAGGTGCTTCTTGCCGGGCTCCAGGTCGTTGACGTCGAGCGTGCTGACGACTTTCTTCCCCTGGATCACATCGCCGACATAAATCGTCGCCGATGGCGCACCCGCTGCCGGAGTGGACGAGGAAGTCGCCGAGTCCTCGGCGTTCGCGGCGCCGGCGTTGGCCGCCAAGGCGGCCGCGGCGCCGACCGTTGCAATGGATGCCATTATAAGGTCGCGGCGATCAATGCCCTTTACAGATTTGTCCGACATGATGGGGCCTTTTTGCAGAAAATCCCCCGCGACTTCAAAATACTGGTATGCCGCCCAACAAGCAAGCTTGCATGATTTCTGTGCGGTAGGAAGAGGAGTAGTCCGGGCCGGTGCCAACGCTTCGGTGCTGCCAATCTTCAGCGTGGCCAGCCTTGTCGGCTCCGGCGCGGTGGTTGCGGCGGTCCCGGCTTTCGAGATCGTGTGCAATTGGGTGCTTGGGATCAAGGGCCGGCCCTTGGTCTCGCTGGCCATCGCGGCCAACATCCTCGCCTGCGCTCACAGGCTCGGCCTCGGGCGGCCTGACCGTCGCGCTCGAAGTTAGTCCCTTGACAATACGCTTTTCGGGGGAGTTGATTCTAGGGAAACCAAAGCAACGTCACGGAGAGTTCCATGCCTCGTCCCTTGTTTGCTTGCCTGGGTCTCGTTCTCAGTCTTGTCGTGCCCCTGGCTCTGCCGGCGCCCGCCCATGCCGTCACGATCAACATCAACATCGGCACCAGCCTCAACAATGGCCGAGCGATCACATGCCGAGAGGGCGAGAGGCTGCTGCGCAACCGTGGTTTTTGGAACGTCCGGCGAGTGGATTGCCGCGGGCGCCTTTTCACCTATCGGGCGCGCCGCGCCAACGGTCTGTTTGAAGTCGGGTTGAACGCGCGCAATGGCCGTGTCGTAGATATGCACCGCATCAGGCGGTGACCTCGTCGCGGGTCCGGCTGCCGCGGCCGGCCGTTCGAACCGCGAAACAATCGCATGAGGCGCCCGTCGCAAGCAGCGATCACATCCTGGCGCGCGCGGCAAGATGTTGCTTCAGTTGCGCTATCTGGTCGGCCGACCACCCCTGTGGGTCAGTCACGGCGAGCCACGCATTGACGTAGTGTTCGGGCGCAAAGACATGTCCGTAGCCCATCGGCGAGTTGGTCGACACGGCCATGTCGAGGGCGAGCTGCAGCATCGATACGATCGGGTACCACCGCAGCTCCGGCGAGACGTCCGGGCCGCGCGGCGCATTCATCCAGTCCGGACGGCGATAGAAATCGCTATAGGCGAAGAACGTCAGTGGATCGCTCGCATACTGGAGGTAGACGATGCGCAGTGGACCCCAGGGCGCGTCCCTCGGACCGGGGTCGCCGTTCTGGTTCATGAAACGGACGAAGGACCCGTCTCGGAATTGCGGCAGCCAGGCCGGTGACCCGGCATTGCGATGCTCCGTCACGCTGCGCCAGATTCTGCTCTTGAACGGCGGACCGCTCCACAGAGCCCCCTGGACAGGGTCACCAAGCATCTCGAAAAGCTCCATCGATCTCTCGGAATTCATCGCTCCCAAGCTCAGGCCATGCAGATAGAGTTTCGGCCGACTCTCGTGCGGGAGCGTCGTCCAGTATCCATAGACTGCGGCAAACAAAGCCTTTGCAGCCTCCGAGCCGTATTCCGGCTCGAGCAGCAGCGATAGCG
>NZ_JBFULQ010000052.1:0-20152 GCF_054049815.1 Mesorhizobium sp. P5_C1
GATCTCGCACCAGATCGAGCAACTGACCGAGACGTCACAGGAGTCCGGCATCCAGAAGGTGGCGGTCGCCCAATCAGGCATCCTGTCGTCGGCGGCCAGCAACATCCTGTCGGCGGGAACAGGCCTCACCATCATCTTCGTGCTGTCGCTGTTCCTGCTCGCTTCGGGCACGATGTTCTACGAGAAGATTATCCAGTCCTTCGCCAGCCTCAGCGAAAAGAAACGCGCGCTGCGCGTCGTTTATGACGTGGAACGGGAAATCTCGCACTATCTGCTCACCGTCACCATCATCAATGCCGGTCTCGGCACGGTCACCGGCCTTGGCTTGTGGGCGCTCGGCATGCCCAACCCACTGGTCTGGGGCGTCGCCGCGGCCCTGTTCAACTTCCTGCCCTATGTCGGGGCGCTGATGACCATCGTGCTTGTCGCGGTCATGGCGCTGATCAGCTTCGACACCATCTCCTACGCGCTGCTGGCGCCGGCCTTCGTGCTGGTGTGCGACATCGTCGAAGGCCAGTTCGTGACACCGATGGTGGTCGGCCGGCGCMTCGAGATCAACGCCGTGGCGATCTTCATCGCCATCGCCTTCTGGTCGTGGCTCTGGGGCTTCGTCGGCGCCCTGATGGCGGTTCCGCTGCTGGTCGTCATCAAGGTGTTCTGCGATCATTTCGACGGGCTCAGCCCTGTCGGCAACTTCCTCGCCGCGCAGCACACGGCCGTCGTCGTCGAAGACGACATCGCCGACACGGAATCCGCATAGGGCTGATCAATATTTTTGAGTTTGCGGCGTTGCCGGGCGCTCCCTACATGCGGTCCTACACAGGATCCCGTTCATGACCGCTCTTTCCGTTCTCGACCTGTCGCCGATCATCGAAGGCAGCGATGCCTCCCAGTCGCTCGCCAACTCGCTCGATCTTGCCCGTCATGCCGAGCGGCTGGGTTACAAGCGTTACTGGCTGGCCGAGCATCACAACATGCCGGGCATCGCCAGTGCCGCCACCGCGGTCGTCATTGCCCATGTCGCCGGCGGCACCAGGACCATACGCGTCGGCGCCGGCGGCATCATGCTGCCCAACCATTCGCCGCTGGTGATTGCCGAACAGTTCGGCACGCTGGCCGCCTTGCATCCGGGCCGCATCGATCTCGGCCTCGGCCGCGCGCCCGGCACTGACATGGGCACCGCACGCGCCTTGCGGCGCAACCTCGAGGCCGGCGTCGACAATTTCCCGCAGGATGTCGTCGAGTTGATGGGCTATTTCCAGCCGGCCGCGGAAGGCCAGCGCATCCGCGCCGTGCCGGGCGAGGGCCAGAACGTGCCGATCTGGATCCTCGGTTCCAGCCTCTACGGCGCGCAACTTGCCGCCATGCTTGGCCTGCCCTATGCCTTTGCCTCGCATTTCGCGCCGGCGGAACTCGACCATGCCCTGGACGTCTACCGCTCGCGCTTCCAACCGTCGGAACAGCTCGACAAGCCGCATGTGATGCTCGGCCTCAACGTCTTTGCCGCGCCCACCGATGCGGAGGCGAGGCTGCTGTTTACCTCGCTGCAACAGGCTTTCGTCAATCTGCGCACTGGCCGGCCCGGGCGCCTGCCGCCGCCGGTCGAGGACTATGACCGCGATCTCGATCCGATGGCCAAGACCATGCTTGGCCAGGCGCTGTCCTGCGCTGTCGTCGGGTCACCGGAAACGGTCCGGCAAGGCATCGATGCGTTCGTGCGCCGCACCGGCGCCGACGAGTTGATGGTCACCGCGCAGATCTTCGACCACGCGGCCCGCGTGCGGTCGTTCGAGATCCTGGCCGAGGCCCACAAATCGCTGTCGCAGGCGGCCTGATATTCTTGGCTTGGAGGATACGGGGTGCTTCTGCTAAGGGCGGGGCACCTTCCGCAAGATCGAGCTCCCCCGTGAAAAATGACCATGACGCACGCATGCAGTTTGCCATCGAACTTGCGCGGCGTGCCGGCGAACTCGGCCTGAAATACTTCCGCGACCTCGACAGCCTGACTATCGAGAGCAAGGGCCATCAGGACCTGGTCTCTGAGGCAGACCGCGAGGTCGAACTGTTCATCCGCGCCGCCATTGCCACCGACAATCCGCAAGACGGCATCGTCGGCGAGGAGCATGCCTCGGTCACCGGCACGACTGGCTATGACTGGGTGATCGATCCCATCGACGGCACCGCCAATTTCGTGCGCGGCATCCCGGCCTGGTGCGTGGTGATCGCCTGCGCCCTGCATGGCGACACCGTGGTTGGCGTGATCCACGAACCGTCGACCGGCGAGACGTTTCACGGCCGGCTTGGCGGCGGCGCCTTCGTCAACGGCAGACCGATCAGGACCAGTGCGGTCACCAGACTGGAAGAAGGATCCGTCGGGACCGGATTTTCAAACCGCGCCGACGCCGAAAATGTCGCCGTGCTGATCCGCATACTGCTGGCCGAGGGCGGTGTTTTCTTCCGCAACGCATCCGGCGCCTTGATGCTCGCCTACGTCGCCGCCGGCCGCCTGCTCGGCTATGTCGAGGAGCACATGAACGCCTGGGATTGCCTGGCCGGCATGCTTCTGGTCGAAGAAGCCGGCGGCATGGTCGTGAAACCCGATCCGAAGACGGTGCTGCGGGACGGAACGCTGGTCATCACTGGCGGCAAGGGCGTTTTTCCCAAGCTGCGGGAGCTTTCTTCGGAGGCGTTCAAGCYCTGAACGCTACCTTGTGCGAAAGACGCTCGGGCCTGTCGAGGCTCAGGCCAGTTTCGCCAGCAGCTTCATGAATGTGGCGATCTCCTTGGCCGAGAGCGGCGCCAGTGTTTCCTGGGTGATGTCGCGGGCAAGCGGGATCAGGCGTTCGACCGCGTCGCGGCCTTCAGCGGTCAAATTGACCAGCAGCCGCCTTTTGTCGACCTCATGCTTGGAGAGCTCGACCAGGCCGCGCGCCTTTAGCCGGTCGATGACGCCCTTCACCGTCGCCGCGTCCATGGCAATCAGCGTGCCGAGCTGGTTCTGCGAGGTCTCGCCGACATCGCGCAGCTTGGCCAGTGCCGCGAATTGCGGCGGCGTCAGATCGGCGATGTGGGCAGCGAAGATCGAGACATGGCGCTGGTGCGCCTTGCGCAGGATGAAACCGACCTGCTCCTGCAAGCGATAGTCGTTTTCGTCGGGCTCTTCGGCCTCGACCAGCTTCAGCAGATTGTCCTCGGCGCTCACCGCAACCCGTCCCAGGCCTTGATATCCCCAGCCGCCAGGCCGCCCATGCGGTCATRGACGCGTGGGCCACAGGTCATGGCGAGGCAGAACAGGATCTCGTCGGGGCGCGGGCCGTCGCTGATGCCGACTTCCATGGCGTCGAAATGGCTGCGCACATAGGCGGCGTTGATGTGGCCAAGCGGCACGTCGAGCCTGGAGCCGAAGGCGCCGACCTTCTTCGCCGACGGCACGATCGCCTTGGCATCGCCGAGCCGCTCGCGCATGGCGTAGCCGCCGGGCACATGCCACAGCGCGCCGTGCTCCAGTTCGCCTGATGTGCCGACAATGGCGCCCTTGCCATAGCCGTCGATCTGCTTCACGTCGCCGCCGAGCGCCGCGATCAGCCGGTCGGCCAGCAGCAGGCCGAGCGGCTTCAGATCGTCCATGGCGCTCTGCAGTTCCTCGACATAGCGCCCGGCGAACGGGTTCTTGACCAGCGCCATGGCGGCGGCGCGCCGGCGCGGCACCTTGGCCACCGGCCCGCCCTCGTGAAAGATCTCTTCGGTCTGAACCGCGATCTTGCGGATCGGAAACTCAGGCATGGGCAACTTCCTTCCCTGGACTTTTGTCGGGCGCGGCAAGCGCCATGGAACCACTGATGCGGGTCTGGCCGGCAAGAAACAGCGCCGATGCGGCGATCAATCCCCTGCGGCGGAAATCTTCGGCGACGGCAAGTCCGCCGTCCAGCGCCGCGGCGATTTCCGCTGAGGAAAGCCGGCCGACCTCTTGCGTCACCAGCCGGTCGCCAAGGTCGCTGTCCGGCGCCAGGTCGCGCGCCGGCACGCGCCGGATGGCCGGATGGCCGGGCAGGTCGACGGCATTGGCAATCAGCGTCGCGGCGGCATCGGCCTCGGCCCCGGTCCGCGCCAGCACGGTGACGGCATCGGCGATGCCAAGCGAAAACGAGCGTCCACGCCAGCCGCTGGTGGCGACGCCGCGCACGCCATCGCCGGCATGGATGACAATGCGGTCGGCCAAACCGTGGCCGGTGCCGGCGATGGCGAGCGTCATCGACTGGCCGGCGCCGAGATGGATGGCGCTGTCACCGCCATTGTTGACATAGGCGCGGTCGAGCTTCCGGCCGGCAAGCATTGTCTCGAGCAATTCGTCGGCTACCGAACCGGCGACGGCGGCCATCGGTGTGATGAAATCTTTCGCCAAGGGCACGACAGCCGCTTCCATGCGCTGCGCTGTCGAACCGGCGAAAGCGCGCGGTCGGCTCGTGGCCGGCTGGCGCAATTCCGGCAATTCCTCGACCAGCTCCGGCAAGATTGTCTGGAAACGCGCCACCGCCTGCTCATAGGCTTGGCGGCATTCATGCGCCTCGCCAAAGGCCTCGACGATCAGGTCGATCGGCCCGTGGTTGAGATGCAGCCGCTTGCCGTCCTGCAGCCAATGCGCTTGCGGGCCGGACATCACCCGGCCCCGTTGGAGCGAACACGGTGCAATTGTGCAAGCGGCGGCCATGGATTGCCGGCCGCGGCACCCGAGCCGCGGCGCGGATTGAGGTACTCACCGCCTTTGGCGATGATATCCTCGACGCTGCGGATCTCGGCCTCGTAGCCGCCAAGCCTAACATAGTCGTCGCGGCGCAGGGTGAATTCGATCGGCGCCACCAGCGCCGGGGTCGGCACATAGCCGAAGGCGCCTTCAGGAACCCGCGTGACATCGACCATCAGCGTGATGCCGCCGCCCGGCCAGACATAGACCGGGGCGCCGCCGACCGTGACATAGGTGCTCAGGCCTTGCACGGAACGGGTGAGGTTTACCGGGTTTTCGGTGACGCCGGCGCGCAGCGAGCCACCGGCGCCGCCGATGAACAGCACGGTGCACAGCGCCGGCTCGCAATTGTCCTCGATCAGCCGGACCGACTTTTGCAGCCGTTCTGGGAAGGGTTTCTGTACTGGCTTCAAGTCGTCATCGAGTTCGTAATAGGCAAACTGCTCGCCAGTGGTCGAAACCATCAGCAGCGACAGGCCCGGCCGCGCGCCCTTCTTGGCGTTCCACTCGCCGAGGATCGACAGCGGGTCGGATATGCTGGTGCCGCCCCAGCCGAGGCCGGGATCGGACACCTTGAAATAGCGGCCAGGCGTCGAGCGGCGGCCGATGATTTTTATGCCCGTGTCCTGCCAGCCCAGCACCTTGCCGGCCTGATGCTCGGACACGACGCCGGTGATGTGGTCGTCGACCACCACCACCTCGTCGACCAGCCCGCGCCATTGCGTGGCGAACATGCCGATGGTGGCCGAGCCGCAGCCGACACGCATGCGGTGTTCGTGCTTGCCGTCGATAACCGGTGGTTTGCCGGCTTCGACGATGACGGTGGCGCCGCCGTCGATGCTGAGCTCCACCGGCTTGCGGTTGCACAGATTGAGCATCGCGTCGCAAGTGGCCCGGCCTTCCGACTTGGAGCCCCCGGTCAGGTGGTGCACGCCGCCCAGCGACAGCATCTGCGAGCCGTATTCGCCCGTCGTGACATGGCCGATCGCTTCGCCTTGCGATCGCACTGTAGCCGTCTCGGGCCCGATATGACGGTCGGTGTCGATCTTCACCTTGACGCCGCAGTAGGAGAAGATGCCCTCGGTAACGACGGTGACGAGATCGACGCCTTCGACTTGCTGGCTGACGATGAACGGAGCCGGCTTGTAATCGGGATAGGTGGTGCCCGCACCGATGGCGGTGACGAAGCGGCGGCCGGTGTTGACCAGTTCGCCGTCCCATGCGTCGCCCTCGGCGATGAACGGCACCATGGCCGCGCCGGCCTCGGCCGCGTGGTCGAGGATGGTCAGCGGATCCATGCGCACGATCCTGCCGCCGATATTGCCGTAGCGGTCGCAGGCGCCGGTACGGCCATCGGCGATGTAGCACATGACCGGACAGGCATCGCAGCGGATCTTCTCCGCCATCTGCTTTTCGCCGGGATCGTGGGTTTCGAAGCGTTCGGCAAGCTCGCTCATGGACGTGCCTCCTTTTCGCGAATGGCGGCGCGGATGCGCGTCGGCGTCGCCGGAACCTTGGTGACCAGAACGCCGGTGGCGTGGCGGATGGCGTTGAGGATCGCCGGCGCCGTCGGGATCAGCACATGCTCGCCCAGGCCCTTGGCGCCGAACGGTCCTTCGGGATCGGGGACCTCGATCAGGATGGTCTCGATCGGCGGCACGTCGCCAATGGTCGGAATGAGGTAGTCGTGCAGATTCTCGGTGCGGCCGGGGATATACTCTTCCATCAGCGCCATGCCGATGCCTTGCGCGATGCCGCCTTCGATCTGGCCCTCGACCAGCAGCGGGTTGATCGCCTTGCCGACATCGTGCGCCGCGGTGATCTTGATCAGCTTGACCGTGCCGAGCTTGAGATCGACTTCGAGTTCGGCGATCTGCGCACCGTAGCCATAGACCGCATAGGGCTTGCCCTGGCCCTGGGCGTCGAGCGGCAGTGTCGGCGGGTCGTAGCTTTCCTCGGCGCGGAAGACGAAGCCGTCGGCATCCATGTCGAGAACGGCAAGATCGATGTGGCGCGTGGCCTCGCCCTCGCGGATGATTATCGCCGGGCCGTCCAGTTGCAGGGATGCTTTCTCAGAGACGTTGGCAAAGCGCAGGATCTTTTCGCGCAAGGCACGGCCCGCCTTTTCGGCCGCCTTGCCAGTCACGAAAGTCTGGCGCGAGGCCGATGTCTTGCCGGCATCAGGGCTGATGGCGGTATCGGCGCTTTTAAGCCGGAATTTTTCCAGCGGCAGGCCAAGCGCGTCGGCGCAGATCTGGGGGATGACCGTGTTCGAGCCCTGGCCTATATCGACCGCGCCCTGATGCAGGATGATGTCGCCTGAAGCCGCGATGCCGACGCGGATGGTCGACGGGTTGGGCAGCGAGGTGTTGCCGCAGCCATACCAGCAGGAAGCCACACCAACGCCACGCTTTCTATCCTTGTTGGCATCGTTGAATGCCTCCGCATCGGTCTTCGCCCGCGTCCAATGCGGCCGTAGCGATTCCAGGCATTCGGCAATGCCGACGCCGGTATCCAGCCGCTGCCCGGTAACCGTTTCGGATCCGTTCCGAAGGCAGTTCTTCAGGCGAAACTCAAGCCGGTCGATGCCCAGTTTGTCAGCCAGCTCGTCATAGAGCGTTTCCTGCATGATCGTCGCTTGCGGCACGCCGAAGCCGCGGAAGGCGCCGGAGATCGGCCCATGGGTGTGGATGGCGCGGCCCTCGGCGCGATAGTTCGGTGTCCCATAGGGGCCTGAGGCGTGCACCGGCACGCGGTTGGCGACAGTCGGCCCCCAGCTGGCATAGGCGCCGGTGTTGAAGTCGCCGACAAAGATCATGCCGGTGACATGGCCTTCGGCATCGGCGCCGATGGTCGCCTTCATCTCGGCCGGATGGCGCTTGGTGGTCGACATCATGGATTCGTTGCGGGTATAGGCAAGCGCCGCCGGCCGGCCGGTCTTCAGCGCCACAAGGCCGATCAAAGGCTGCAGCGAAACGTCAAGCTTGGAGCCGAAGCCGCCACCGGTCGCGGTCGGCACGATGCGCACCTTGTCGACGGCAAGGCCGAGCACCTTCGCGGTCTCGTCGCGGTCCATATAGGGCGCCTGGGTGCAGGCGACGACGACCAGCGTGTCGCCATCCAGATATGCATAGCCGGCTTCCGGCTCGATATAGGCGTGCTCGACATAGGAGGTGTCGATGGCGCCGGACACGGTGATGGCAGCGCCGGCAAGCGCCGCCTCGGGATCGCCGCGCTCGACAAAGCCGGCGGTGAGCAGGTTCGCCGGGCGGTGGTCGTGGATCAGCCTGGCGCCGCTGGCCTGCGCCTCGCAAGGCTCCAGGAGATGCGGCAACTCGCTCCAGCGTATTGGGAAATCCGACAGGTCGAGATCGAGGATGGCCTCGCGCTCGCCGGCGACCAGCGCCACCGCTTCGCCGCGAAGGCGCGCGAAACCCTCGGCCAGCGCCGGCTGGTCGGCGAACGGGCCGATAACGCCGAAGCAGTTCTTGCCCGCAATGTCGGCGGCGGTGAAGACACCGGCGATGCCGGGATGCGCCTTCACCCAGCCGTCGAGGTCGCCGAAGGCAAAGCTGGCATGGTGATGCGGCGAGCGCACCACCAGCACGGCCAATGCATCGGCGGGGAAGGAATCGCCGCCGAATTTTTCACCGCCGGTGACCTTCGGCACGCCGTCGAGCCGGATGGGCGAAGAGCCCACAGCATGGCCCGAGATTGGCATTCTGCGATCAAGGCCGAGATCCAACGAACGGCGTTGGCGCTGCCCCTCACCCTCACCCTCTCCCCGTAAGGGACGGGGAGAGGGGGTCGCCAGCGTTGGAGCGCTTCCCTTCTCCCCGTCACTATACGGGGAGAAGGTGCCGGCAGGCGGATGAGGAGCGGCGCCGTCAGTTGATGGTTCGAACCGCCCTGCATCCATCACCGCCGCGATGATCTTGCGGTAGCCGGTGCAGCGGCAGAGGATGCCGCCCAGCGCGTCCTGGACCTCGATCTCGGTCGGGTTGGGCTTCTTGTCCAGCAATGCCGTGGCCGCGACAAGCAGGGCCGGCGTGCAGATGCCGCACTGCGCCGCGCCATGGTCGAGGAACGAGGCCTGCAGCGCCGACAGCCGGCCATTGGCGAGCCCTTCGACGGTTGTCACAGCCGTTCCCGCCGCGGAAGCCGTCGACATCAGGCAGGCGCAAACCGGATCACCGTCGACCAGCACCGTGCAGGCGCCGCAGTCGCCGGCGTCGCAGCCGACCTTGGTGCCGGTCAAAAGCAGTTCGTCGCGCAGCACCGAGGACAGCCGACGCAGCGGCGGCACGTTGACCGAGACGGCTGCGCCATTCACCTCGAAGGCGATGTCGGCTCGCTCAGGGCCGAGGCGAGGCTGAACGCCGCCGAGATCTGGCAGGGCTTCGCGCATTTCAGGCGAGACCTGGCTCATGCCGCCACCACCTCCGGGTCGTTCATCAGCCCACAGGCCATGAGCACGGCGCGGGCAGCGATCTCGCGCACCGCATCAAGCCGGTATTCGGCGCTGCCGCGCACATCGGCGATAGGCGACAGCTCAGCCATCGGCGCGGCCAGGACCGCATCGGCGAGCGCCTGGCCGGCGGGCAGGCCGCGCAAGGCGGCTTCGACGCCGGATAGGCGCTTGGCCACCACCGAGCAGGAGCCGGCGGCAACCGCCGCTTCCACGACAATGCCGTTGTCAACCACCAGACGCGCCGCCACCATGGCGATCGAAATGACGAGATAGCGCCTTGCGCCGAGCTTGACGAAAGCCGACGTGCCGGCAGCAGGTTTCGGCACGCGGATGGCCGTGACCAACTCGCCGGGCTGCAAGGCCGTGCGACGATTGCCGAGAATGAAGTCCTGCAGCGGCACACAACGTGTCGTTGTCGCCGACCGCAGTTCGACTTCGGCATCGAGGACGAGCAGCGCCGGCACGCCATCGGCGGCCGGCGAGGCGTTGCACAGATTGCCGGCGACCGAGGCGACGTTCTGGATCTGCGCCGAGCCGACCTCGCGCCCGGCCTGTTTCAGCGCATCGAAGGCCGGCGGCAAGGGGTGGCGGATGATGTCGGTCCAGGTCGTGCGCGCACCGATGACGAAGTGGTCATCCGTCTCGGCAATGCCGCGCAGTGCCGTCAGGCCATTGATGTCGAGAACATTGTCGCGAAAGGGCTTGCTGCCTTGTGCTGGATAGAAATCGGTGCCGCCGGCAAGGATCCGCCAGGCGCTCTCGCCAAGCAAAGCGAGCGCTTCGTCGACCGAGGTGGGTTTGGCGTAACGGATCACGCTTTGCCTTCCAGAAAAGAGGCCTTCCAGTAACCGGTATTTTCGAAAGACCATGCCGGCATCGATGCCGGACGAAATTCATTCGTATGCAAATGATATCAAGACCGTAGGAATTGTCAAAGCGAGAGTTTGTAGCAGCTCGTCCGGCACGCATTTGTTATGCCTTGAGAGGTTGACGCCGCCTGCCATCTGGTCGAGTTTCTGCCTCCGGTCGCGTCAGCGGCATTTTCCACTGGAGCCTGCATACAGAAGAGGAAAGCCCCATGGCCGACGAAGCGCTTGTTGTCATCGACCTGCAGAACGATTTTTGTCCGGGCGGCGCGTTGGCTGTTGCTGGCGGCGACGAGATCGTGCCGCTGGTCAATGACCTGATCCGGCACGCCGATCACGTCGTGCTGACGCAGGACTGGCATCCCGCCGGCCATTCGAGTTTCGCCTCAAGCCATCCGGGTTCGCAGCCCTTCACGATGATCGACATGCCCTACGGCCCGCAGACTTTGTGGCCGGATCACTGCATCCAGGGCAGCCTGGGCTCGGATTTCCACTCCGGCCTCGCCTGGACCAAGGCGGAGCTCGTCGTCCGCAAGGGGTTTCGGCCTGCCATCGACAGCTACTCGGCCTTCTTCGAGAACGACCGGACGACGCCGACCGGCCTTGCCGGCTATCTCAGGGAGCGAGGGATCGACACACTGATCCTGGTCGGGCTGGCGACAGATTTCTGCGTTGCCTTTTCGGCGCTGGACGCCATCAGCCAAGGTTTCAAAACCACCGTCCGGCTCGATGCCTGTCGTGGCATCGATCTCAACGGTTCGCTCGAGACAATGTTGCACCGCATGCGCGATGCCGGCGTGACGCTTGAAGACCACGTCTTGGATTGAACTGAACGTGGGGCGCAAGAGGGGCTTTTTGCGGATTGCGACAGGAGCGGGCCCTGTGATCGCTCTCGCAATGCTGTTTCCAGGCCAGGCCTTGGCAGCGGAGGAACACGCGCTGCCCGGCGCCGCGATGTCGCTGTGGTGGGCGCTGCCCTTTGTCGGCCTGCTTTTGTCGATCGCCACCGGGCCTTTGCTCTTCCATCACATATGGGAGCATCACTATGGCAAGATCACCGCGCTGTGGGCGGCGCTGGTGATCGTGCCCCTGGCTTTGGCCTTCGGAATTCCCAGTGCGACCGAGGCGGTGCTGCATGCGCTGCTTGCGGAATACATGTCCTTCATCATCCTTTTGTTCGCGCTCTACACGATTTCGGGCGGCATCCTGCTTGCCGGCAACATTCACGGGACGCCGCTGGTCAATGCCGGGCTGCTGCTGGCTGGCGCGATCCTGGCCTCGGTGATCGGCACGACCGGCGCCTCGATGGTCCTGATCCGCCCGATCCTGCGCGCCAATGACGCCAGGCCGTTCAACGCCCATGTCGTCATCTTCTTCATCTTCCTTGTTGCCAACATCGGCGGCTCGCTGACGCCGCTCGGCGACCCGCCGCTGTTCGTCGGGTTCCTGCGCGGCGTCGACTTTTTCTGGGTCACCGCCAATCTCTGGCGCGAGACGCTGTTCGTCGGCGGCGTCGTGCTGGCCGTCTTCCTGGGCATCGACATCATCCTGCACCGGCGCGAGAGCGGTGCACCGAAGACCAGGGATCCGACGCCGGATACGAAGGTACGCCTGCGCGGCCTGGCCAACCTTCCGCTGCTGGCAGGTGTGATCGGTGCGATCCTGCTGTCGGCGGCCTGGAAGCCGGGCGTGAGCTTTTCCGTGTTGGGCGTGAGCCTCGAGCTGCAGAATCTGGTACGCGACGCCATCAACCTGGCGCTGGCCTTGCTGTCGCTTCCCCTCTCGTACAAGAGCCACCGCGAAGCGAACGGCTTCAACTGGGGGCCGATAGCAGAGGTGGCGAAATTGTTTGCCGGCATCTTCATCTGCATCGTGCCGGTCATCGCCATCCTCAGGGCAAGCCATGACGGCGCTCTGGCGCCGCTGGTGGCGCTTGTCAGTTCGCCCTCCGGCCAGCCCAACGATCTCGCCTATTTCTGGCTGACCGGGGCGCTGTCGTCGTTCCTCGACAATGCGCCGACCTATCTGGTGTTCTTCGAACTCGCCGGCGGCGACCCTCGGCATCTGATGACGGAGTTTGCCTCGACCTTGGCGGCAATCTCGGCGGGTGCCGTGTTCATGGGCGCCAACACCTATATCGGCAATGCGCCCAACTTCATGGTCTATGCCATCGCCAGGCATCGCGGCGTGAAGATGCCGGGCTTCTTCGGCTACATGCTGTGGTCCGGCCTGGTGCTGATCCCGACCTTTTTGATCGCGGGTTTTGTGTTCTTCCGTTGAGCCTAGACTCGATTCGGCGCCCTTGGCGTCGAAGCCGGAACCTCCGGCAGCCGCTGGCATAGAGTAGCCCGATGACGATGGCACATGCGTATGCGGAGCCCGCAATTTCTGCTATTGTAGAGGAGGTGCAGGGTTGGGTCGGGGGCGACAATGACCATTGAGAAGCTGCCCTATCTGTCAGCCGAATTCCTGGATGGCCTGGCGATTTCGACATCCGACGTGATCGACGAAATCGAGCGGCAGATCATCGGTCAGAGGCGAGGCGAAGTATGGTGTGCGCCCAAGGCGGTGGTGCTGCCAGGCGACGACCGCTACATCATGGCGACTCTCGCCGTCGCGACCGAGCCCCGGGTGCTGGCCACCAAGTCGCTGGTGGTCAATCCCCGTAACCACGAGCGGGGACTTGCAACCCTTAACTCGCTGGTCACCCTTCTCGACGCTGAAACGGGGCTGCYGCTTGCTGTGGTCGACGGCAATTGGGTCACTTCGAAGCGGACGGCCGGTCTAAGCTGTGTGGCGGCCAAGCGTCTGGCCCGAGCGGGCTCGGCGTGCGTCGCGTTTATCGGGTGCGGTGTTCAGGCGCGCGCTCATCTAGAGGCTCTGGCCGATCTTTTTCCGTTGCAGGAGATTCGCGCCTTTAGTCGAGGCAAAGGCAGTCGTGACGCACTGTGCCAGGTAGCTGAGACGCGCGGTCTAACCGCGGTACGGAGTGATACTGCCAAAGCGGCGGTCGAATCTGCTGATATCGTGGTGACAACAGTCACTTTGGTGCCCGAGCCCGTTCCATTTCTGGATGCGCGTTGGCTGAAGGCTGGAGTGTTCGCGACCATGACCGATCTGGCTCTGCCTTGGCTTGCTGAAACCATGGTTGCGTTCGATCGCATCGCCATAGACGATCTGGTGCAAGAGGCGCAGATGAGCAAACCGATGGTCAGGCCCGAACTCGTTGCCGGTGACTTGACGGGTTTGGTGAGCGGCGACGTGCCAGGTCGTCAAAGCGCGAGTGAGCGAACAGCTTTCGCGTTCCGCGGCATGGCGGTCGGCGATCTCGCAATAGCCGGCCTGGCATTTGTGCGCGCGAAAGCGATCGGCGCGCTGGAAGCTTAGAGCAATTCCAGGAAAAGTGTGAAACGGTTTTCCCGGGAAAAGCGCGTAGCGCTTTCCCTTAGGGAATTGCGCCAAAACAAACAGATAGAGCGGTTCGGCGTTTCCGGTGAAACGGTGAACTGCTCTAGCGCTCGACCGTTACATGCCTTACCCGACACCCACATAGCGACGCACTGCCGACGGGTCGGCGCGCAGCTCCTCGACATCGACCGTCTCGCGGTTGCGGCCGTTCTCGATGAAGCAAACACGGTCGGCAACCGACAACACCGCATCGACCCGCTGTTCGACGAGGATCGTGGACACTCCCATGTCGCGCAGGGTCGACACCGTCTCGCGGATCCTGGCGATCATCGACGGCATCAGCCCTTCGGTCGGCTCGTCGAGCAGCAGCACCTGCGGTTCCAGGCAAAGCGCGCGCGCCATGGCCAGCATCTGCTGCTCGCCGCCGGACAAGGTGCCCGAGCGTTGCCGCAGCCGCTGGCGCAGCAGCGGGAAGAGGTCGAGCACGGTTTCGCGCGTCGCCTTGCCCTTGCTGCGCGCCATCAGCCCGATCTCGATGTTTTCAGCGACCGTCATTTCGGCGAACAGCCGCCTTCCCTGCGGCACATAGGCGACGCCGGCCTTCGGCACCTCATGCGCCGGCAGACCGGTCAATTCCTGGCCACCGAGGTTTATCGAGCCGGCTCGTGAGGGGACCAGTCCCATGATGGCCTTCAGCGTCGTCGTTTTGCCGGCGCCGTTGCGGCCGAACAGGCAGAGCACCTCGCCCTTGTTCAGCACGAGATCGAGGCCGTAGAGCACCTGAACCTCGCCATAGAAGCAGTCCAGCCCCGAGATCGCCAGCGCCTCGGACTTTGTTCGCGCCTTGGTCGTTTCGGTCATGGGGCGGTCCCCAGATAGGCTTGCTGAACAGCCGCGTTCTCGCGGATCGCCTCGGGCGTGCCTTCGGCGAGGATCTTGCCAGCGTTGAAGACGGTGATACGGTCGGCCAATTGCATCACGACGGGCATGTTGTGTTCGATCAGGAGCACGGTGGCACTCGCAGCGATCTCGCGCACCAGGGTGATGAAATTGTCGATCTCGCTGTCGGCCAGGCCTTGCGTCGGCTCGTCGAGGATCAACAGGCGCGGCTTCAGCGCCAGGCCCATCGCCACTTCCAGCAGGCGCTGGTGGCCATAGGACAATTGTCCGGCCGGCATGTGGGCGCGGTCGGCCAGGCCGGTCCGTTCGAGCGCCGCCATGACGCCGGCCCGCACCGCGCCCTTCGAGCGGCCATCGCTCAGCGTGCGCTGCACCGGCAATGCGACATTGTCGTAGGCAGTGAGGTTGGCGAAGACGCTGGTGATCTGGAACGTGTAGGCGATGCCCTGGCGGACCCGGACATAGGCAGGTAGGCCGGTGATGTCGGCGCCATCGAAGATGATCATGCCCGACGACGGCTGGATGCGGCCGCTGACCAGGCTGACGAAGGTGGTCTTCCCCGCCCCGTTCGGGCCGATGACGGCGCGGATCTCGCCGGGCATCAAGGTGAAATCGACACTATCGACGGCGCGCAGGCCACCGAAGTTGCGCGACAGGCCCTTGGTGGTCAAAAGCGGCGTCACGGCAGCCACCCGAGCCAGCGCTGCCGCATGCTGCCGAGAATGCCCTTGGGGAAAAACAGCACCAGCAGGATGAGGGCGACGCCGACGATCAGCAGATAGGCCGAGGTGTAGCCGCTCGTGATGTCGATGACGTAGTACATGAACAGCGTGCCGATCAGCGGCCCAAGCGTCGTGGCGGCGCCGCCGAGCAGCACCCACAGCAGCGGCAGGATGGAATACTGCACCGAAGCGAAGCTCGAGCCGACATAGCCGAACAGCAGCGCATAGGCAGCACCCGAGGCAGCGCAGAAGATGCCGGAGATGACGACGGCGGCGAGCTTGTTGGAGAAGGTGTCGTAGCCCAGCATCTTCGTCCGCTCCTCGTTCTCGCGGATGGCGACGAGCACGCGGCCATATCTGGAGCGGACGATGGCAAGCGTGATCAGCAGCACCAGCGAGAACAAGCCGAGCGCGCTCATGTAGCGCACGGTCGGGTTGGTGAGATCGAGCGATGTCGCGCCGAAAGCAAGCACCCGCGCCGACTGCGGCACGACCATGCCCTGGTCGCCGCCGGTCCATGACGAGAAGTAGAGGATGATGAGATAGAACACCTGCGCGAACATCATGGTGACGATCATGAAGGCGACGCCTGACGTGCGCAGCGCCAGCAGCCCGATCACCAGGGAAAGAACGAGACCGCAGCCGAGGCCCGCGGCGAATGCCGCCGGCACGTTCCAGCCAAGCTGGATGACGGCAAGGCCGGCACCGTAGAGCCCGGCGGAAAAGAACATGGCGTGGCCGAGGCTGAGCAGGCCGACATAGCCGAACAGCATGTTGTAGCCCATAGCAAAGACCGCCAGGACCATGATGCGGGCGAGCAGGCCGTGATAGTACTCCGGCAAAAGGAAGCTCAGCACGAAAAGCAGCGCGATAACGCCGAGATGCAGGCCGTAGGCCTTTGCCGGCGAAGCTTCGCTCATCGCGACGCCGTCCCGAACAGGCCTTGCGGCCGGAACACCAGCACCATGGCGACCAGCAGCGTGGCGATGATCTTGGCCAGCGTCGGCGAGAAGAAGACCGAGATGATGCCGTCGGACAGGCCGATCAGCACGGCGGCGACGACCGTGCCGCGCAGCGAGCCGAGACCGCCGATGATGACGACGATGAACGACAGCAGCAGCGGATCCTGGCCCATCAGGTAATGCGCCTGGCTGATCGGCACGATCAGCACCGCGGCGATGGCCGCCAGCATGGCGCCAAGCGCGAAGACGCCGCCATAGACGCGGCCGACCGGGATGCCGAAGGCTTGCGCCGTCTCGCTGTCGTACTGCGTGGCGCGCATGACCAGGCCGATCTTCGTGCGCGTCAGCACCAGCCATGTCGCCACCAGCAGAAGCGCGGAGGCGGCGATGACAGACAGTTTGTAGCCGGAATAGCCGAACCACGGCAAAAGGATGCGATAGCTGAACGGCGGCTCCACCGGCCGCGCCTCCGGGCCGTAGAAGGTCAGCGCCAGCTGCTGGATGATGTAGAGCATGCCGATGGTGGCGACGATGGTGGCTTCCGGATTGTAGTTGAGCCGGCGCAGCACCAGCCGTTCGGCAACCAGCGCGATGGCGCCGACGATCAGCGGCGCGATCACCAGCGCCGCCAGGAAGCCGAGCGCCGGGTGACCGCCGATCGCCGTGGTGATCGCCCAGGCAAGCACGGCGCCGAGCATGAAGAATTCGCCATGGGCGACGTTGACGACGCGCATGACGCCGAACACCAGCGACAGCCCAAGCGCCGTCAGCGCCAGCACGGCGGAGGTGACGAGGCCTTCGAGGGCGGCGAGGAGGAGGTGGGGACCGAAGTGCATCGGTTACACTTCGGCAGGCGCCAAGTGCACCCCCCTCTGGCCTGCCGGCCATCTCCCCCTCAAGGGGGGAGATTGGCTGTAATGATTGCTTTCACCAACCGTCAAAGCCGGTAAGCGGCCGCCTTCGTACGAACTGCCAATCTCCCCCCGTGAGGGGGAGATGTCCGGCAGGACAGAGGGGGGTGGCTTGGCGCTCACGCTTGCTGGAGCAGCTAAGACTACAGCGCCTGCGTCGTGTAATCCCCCTCGGCCTCGTAAAGCCCGTCCTCGATCTTGGTCTTGTGGACGACCTTCAGCTTGCCGCCTTCGACCTTGGATATGTTTTGGATACCGAAGCACTGGTGGATCTTGCCGTTGAAGGTTTTTGGCCCCTGCGGATGCTCGGGTCCTTCGGCGAAGGCGGTCAGCGCCTCGGTCGCCTCGACCAGCTTGGCGCGGTCTTCCGGCCCCTTGTAGCCGGCGTCTTCCATCGCCTTCTTGACGACATAGAGCGTTTCCCAGCAGCCGAACATGTGCGACGCGGTGGAGACGTCCTTTGGATCGCCGACGGCGGCGCCATTGTCGTCGATGCCGACGGCGGCGCGATAGGCTTTTTGCGCGGCGCTGTCGTCGGCCTGAGCATAGCGCGGCGAACCCTCCCAGAAATGGCTGCCGTCCAAAAATTCGAGACCGGGGCTGTTGATGTCGGTGGCCTCCAGCGAATCCATGAAGCCGAACAGCTGCGGCCGGTTGGAGCCGTAGAACTCGCCAAGTTCCTTGACGAAGGTGAGCACGGCCGGGCCGACCATGACGTGGTAGATCACCTCGGTCTCGGCCGGGATCTGCGGGAAGTATTTGGTGAAGGACGATTCCGTCGGCGGGATGGCGATCTGCGCGATGACGTCGGCGCCTTGCGCCTTCAGCGCCGGTGGCAGGTAGTCGCGGTGGTCGTAGCCGAAGGCGAAATCCGGGAAGATCTGCGTCACCTTCTTGCCGGCATTGGCCGCAATCCACGGCGCCATCGACTGGATCTGGCTCTTCACGTCGGTGATACCGGGCTGGAAGACATAGCGGTTGAGCTTGGTCGAAGCGACATGATGGCCTTCGCTGACGACGAAATAGGGGATCTTGGCCTCGCCGGCGGCGGGCGCCGAGCCGATGACGACATGCGAGAACAATGTGCCGAAGACGATGTCGGTCTTGTGCTGGGTGGCGAACTTGCCGACCACTTCGGCGCCACGGCCCGGATCGGTGCCGTCATCCTCGATGATCACCTCGACCTGACGGCCGTTGATGCCGCCGGCCGCGTTGATCGCCTTGATGGCGGCAGCGGTGGTCTTCTCGTACCAGCGGCCATAGGCGGCGCCGATGCCGGTGCGGTGCGACTGGAAGCCGATCTTGATCGGCGCCGAGCTCTGTGCCTGGGAATAGCGGACGAAGCCTGGCGCGGTGACCAGACCGGCGGTGGCGGCCAGCCCCTTCAGCGCCGTGCGGCGGGTGAGACCGGTTTTCGAGAGGTCGAAGGTCTTGCTCTTGTCCATGATGCCGTTCCCCTTGTTCAGCGTTTAGGAGCGCAAAGTCCGCTCATTTCCGGAAGTCGAAAAATTGCATGTGTACAAACTAAATCACCAAAGTCCGGACACGGCAATGCCGGTTCCCTGGGGGAAGCCCGGTTTATTTTCCAACGCGAACGGCTCAGCCAACCGTCGGCGTGGCAAGCAGCCAGAGGCCGAAGACCGTATAGGCGATCATCAGCACGGTGAGCGGGAACTGGCTGAGGGTAGCGCGGGAGGGCTGCGGGTGCAGGCGCCAGGCGAAGCCGTGGGCGACGAGGACGGCGAGCACATGGCCTGATATGATGGCGCCGGCCTGGACATTCCACAGCCACCAGGCGGAATCCGCACCGGCAACGATGCCCGCCTCGATCTGCATGTCGGCGGTGCCGAACAGGTTCCAGCCCAGCGCGAACGGGTCGGACAGTGCCGCAAGCGCATACTGGCCGTCGACGAGCAGCGACGTCAGATAATGCACGGCATGATAGGCAAGCGCGATCGGTACGATCGACCACACCAGCAGCCCGGCTGCCTGGCCGAAAGGGCGATCGCTTCGCGCAAGACGCTGACCGAGCCAGACGGCGAGCATGAACACGCCTGCAAGCAACGTGAACGTCAGAACGAGCCCAAGGCTGCCGCTGCCGATCACCGCCGTGCGGCCGGGAAATTCGAGCGGATTGATGCCGAACAGACCGAGCCAGAAGAAGGTTTTCGACAGGCCGTCGAAGGACACCGACGACAGGGCAAGAAGCAGGAAGGCAATGCCGCTGGCCGGTAACGGCTCGGCGGCGAGCAGCTTGGCACCCGGCCAGCACAGGCCAAGCCCGCCGGTTTTGTTGCGCTCGACGACCGCGAAACGCGCCACCATCGAGAAGAAGACCGACAGGAATTCGCCGTTGCGGCTCCAGTTTCGACAGCCGAACGCCAGCATGGCAAGGAGGGTGAGCAGCCAGTAGAGGCCGGCAGCATATGCCAGGCGCGCCGGATCGTCGGGCGCCGGATCGACGAGTTCGAACCAGGCAAAGGCGAAAAACAACAGGACGGCCGGCCAGCAGCCGAGCCATCGGGGAAGTCGCCAGCTCCCTTCATCCCCGGCGCCGAGCAGACGTGAGGCAAGGCGCCACGGCCCATACCATGGGTTGAGCCATGACCAGAGATCGCCGAGGACACCTTGCAGCAGCGTGACGCCAGCCCACAGCAGGGTCCAGATCACCAGCGGCAAAGGGTTTGAAAGCGGGTCGCGGCTGCCGAAAAAGCCGGCGGCGATGAGGATTGCAAAGCCGGCAAAGGAGACCAGGCTGACTGCGGCGCGCGCGCTGTCGCCAAATCCGAACAGCGGCATGCGCCGGCGCCAGAAACGATCAAGCCAATCCCCCGGCAGCAGCGCCAGCACGAGGAAACTGACGGCCACGGCGAAAGCCCCGCCTGCCAGATAGTAGCCGGTCGGTAAGAGCAGGACATGGCCACGGTCGGAAGCGTGGGCCAAGGCGGGCGTGGGGAGGACAAAGATCAGGGCTCCGACAAAGGCAATCGTCGAGCAGGGATACACTCCACTGCCGCGATCCTTCGCACCCCCCTCTGTCCTGCCGGACATCTCCCCCGCAAGGGGGGAGATCAGCAGTTCATCTGCCGGCCACCTTTCTTGCAATGTTGAAAATTGGCGAAACCAGAGGTGGCGGCCGATCTCCCCCCTTGCGGGGGAGATGTCCGGCAG
>NZ_JBFULQ010000053.1:0-20116 GCF_054049815.1 Mesorhizobium sp. P5_C1
GTCTTCTGGCTGCGCGAAATGGAAATCATCGGGAAGCGCGGGAAACGCTCATAGGCCGGCGCCAGGTCGACATAGTCCAGCCTGCCATGCGGTGTCGTCACCGTCCTCTCCGCCATGTCCTCGAAGAAGGAAAAGTGCAGGAAATGGCTGAGGTGGAAGTGGATGACGTCAAACTCTCGCGCCCGTCTTCGCACCTCGGCAAGCATCGAAAGATGCGCCGCAATCTCGGATTTGAGCGGGCGCAGATCGAGGCGAAGCGCGCATTCCCTGYCGGCGACCAGCTTCGCGGAGGTCTGGCTGTCGCCACTGGCAAACAGGGTCACCTCATGGCCAAGGTCAACCAGCGCTTCGGTCAGGTACGAGACGATGCGTTCGGTGCCACCATAAAGTCTGGGCGGCACCGATTCAAAAAGCGGCGCGACATGGGCAATTTTCATATTTCGTCCCGGGATGCTCGGCATACAGGTGCGAAATGCATCAGCGGCTCGATTGGTTCCGATATAATATCGATGCCGTCGGAGGCGACGAGCGGCTGCGGGTCGAATGCCATGCCACGCAGGCAGTGGCTGCGATCACATGAAACCAGGATTGCGGGGCAAATACTGAGACCAATCGCCAAGATCCCGCGTCGACATCAGAACCATGGGAAGCGTGATGCGCATCCCATGCTCGACGGCGGTGCTCAGAGCTGTTTGCGTCGTGCCAGGCAGAAACGCCGACACCTGCGAAGAGCCAATCTCCGCGGCGAGAGTCAGTGCGGTTCTGAAGGCAGCGTCGAGCTGATCCGGCCGCACGACCGCAAGTGGCCCGATGTGGCCGTTGGTGCCTATGTAGACGTAGCCGACGCAGTCCTCCCCGGCATAGAGAACGACACCCCTCGTCTGCTCGTCGTTGATCAAATACCGATGGTGCTTTTCGCGTGATACGCCCAGGGCCCGATCGTCAATATAGGCAAGGCTATGCAGGTGCGAAGCTGTTTCCCTCAGAGGCACACTGCGGAGCTGCCCGGCCTTCAATCGACCTTTCAGGACATCCTGCGCAACGCTGAGATTGTAGATCGGGAATCGCGGGAACAGTCCGTGCCTGATGTAGAGACCTTGCGATACGGTGTTGAAGCTGAAGGTGATCAAAGCCTTGTTGGTCGCTCCCGACTGCCGCGCATGCTCCAGCGTTCGTTTCAACAGTTGATTGCCGATCCCGCTGCCCTGATGACTGGAAGAAACGAACAGCTGCGCGAGAAACCACAAATCCCCGCAGACCCAACTCCAGGCGAAGCCGAGGATTTCACCGGCGTCTTCCGCCACCCACAAGCCAGCGGCGTCGTCGTTCAAGGAAAACAATTGAAAATTGGTCGGGCGCGGCACGGCTATGGGGCCAAAGCCATGGCGCTCGGTCAAATCGTTGATGCTGGCAACGACAAGCTCGTCAGCTCGTTTCAGATCTTGCGCGCCGGCAGGTCGATACACGACTGACACGGGGCCACTCCTTGACAAGAAGCCGCCGGCGCACGTTAGAGCGTCCGGTGCCGAAGTCAAACAGCACCGCCGTTACCTGCAATCCCCGTCGTCTGTCGATCTTTCTGCGGGAAAACCTGATCGCTTGTTCTTTTCCTAGACAGACTGTGCGATCAGCGTCAGAAAACCACCGCTCAGTGCGACATTGCCGACGAAGCCGTTGATGCGCGACGCCCGGTCCGGGCCCTGATGATCCCAGAAATTGTGGAACATCGGCGTTGCAACAATTAGGAACGCGACCAGCACCGCACAGGCAATTGCGATCCAGAAGCCCGCCATTACCAACACGCCGGCAATGATCTGCAGGACAACGCCGGCCCATAGCGCCAACCGCGCCTGCGGCACGCCGCGCGCGGCCATCAGATGGGTCAGGAAGGCCGCGTTCTGGATGTTTCGCAGACCGGCGAAGACGAAGGCGCCGCCGAGCAACAACCGGCCGAGAAACAACAAGCTCGAAGGCAAATCGATCGGCATCAAACTCCCCCTTTCAAAACAGTTGGAGCGCCGCCTCCTCGACGGCGCTCCAAGACAAAACCTGTCAATCAGGCAGCCTTGGCCGCCGCCACTGGATGAATGGCGTGGAACGGGATGCAGAGCCGGTTCCAGGTGTTGATCATGCCGAGCGCGACCGACAGCTTGACCAGTTCCTCTTCCGAGAAATGCTGGAGCGTCTTTGCATAGAGTTCGTCCGACACGCCATGGTCAGCGATCAGGGTAACGGCCTCGGTCCAGGCGAAGGCGGCGCGCTCACGCTCGGAAAACAGCGGCGATTCCTTCCAGGCCGAAACCAGATAGAGCCGTTGCTCGCTCTCGCCGTCGCGCCTGGCCTCGCGGCTGTGCATCTCGACGCAGTACGAGCAGCCATTGATCTGCGATGCACGCAATTTGATCAGGTGCAGCAGGCCCACCTCAAGCCCGCATTCGTCGACCGCCTTGTTGAGCGCCGACACCGCCTTCATGATCTCCGGCGCCTTGGCGAAAAATTGCAGCCTCTGTTTCATCTTGATGTCCTTTACGCTTGCTTGGTTGAACTGGATTTCTGCGGTCTCTGATGGCGCGCCACGAAAGCGCAGCCGGCAGCGACCGAACGCGGATCGGCATCGGTCACGTATTCCGCCACGATGTCGGACAGCTTTGCCTCGGCCAGTGCGGCGCGGTAGGCCTTCTCGGCCTTCAGCATCGCGATATTGATGCCGCAGGGTTTGACATAAGCCGAGGCGTCTAGCCTGGTCGGACCGTTGCGGCGGATCTCGCCGCAACGGAAGGCCGGTTCGCGCCCTTCGACCGCCAGCACGATATCGAGCAGCGTTATGCGCTCGGCCGGCCGCGCCAGCCGGTAGCCGCCGGCCGGTCCCGGCACCGATTCCAGGATGCGCGCAGCGCTCAGCATGTTGAGATGCTTCAGGAGGTAGCTCGGCGACAGGCCAAAGGCCTCCGCCAGCGCGGCGCCCGGCATGGTCGCTTCACCCTCGACGCCGGCCAGCATGGCGGCGCAGTGGATGGCTGCTTCAACGCCCTCGCCCAGTTTCATTGTGTTGACCTCCTATTCTTGGATAATTTATATCGTGGATAAGTTTTATCTGCAATAGAAAAATGAAAAACGGCGCCCGAAAGCGCCGCTTTTTTTCGACGAATGCTGCCCCTACTCCGCCGCCACCTTGGCCATCGGGTTGTTCGGGTGCGTCGTCCAGTTGGCATAGATCGGCGACACCGGCTTGCCGGTGCGCTGGTCCATTGCGCCTGCCGCGAGCGGCTCCATGGTGATGCAGTTCTCGACCGGGCAGACATTGACGCACAGATTGCAGCCGACGCATTCTGCCTCGATCACCTCGAAATGCCGCTTGCCGTCGACCATGCTGGTGATCGCCTGATGCGAAGTGTCCTCGCAGGCGATGTGGCAGCGGCCGCATTGGATGCAGGCGTCCTGGTCGATACGGGCCTTGGCAACATAATTGAGGTTGAGGTACTGCCAGTCGGTGACGTTGGGCGTGGCGCGGCCGACAATGTCGTCGAGCGAGGCATGCCCCTTCTCGTCCATCCAGTTTTCGAGACCTGCGATCATCTCCTGCACGATCTTGAAGCCGTAGGTCATCGCCGCCGTGCAGACCTGAACATTGCCGGCGCCGAGCGCCATGAATTCGGCCGCGTCGCGCCAGGTGGTGATGCCGCCGATGCCGGAGATCGGCAAGCCGTGGGTTTCGGGATCGCGCGCGATCTCGGCCACCATGTTCATGGCGATGGGCTTCACCGCCGGGCCGCAATAGCCGCCATGCGAACCCTTGCCGTCGATGGTCGGCTGCGGCGCGAAACTGTCAAGGTCGACGCCGGTGATCGAATTGATGGTGTTGATCAGCGACACCGCGTCGGTGCCGCCGGCAAGCGCGGCACGCGCGGGCTTGCGCACATCGGTGATGTTGGGCGTCAGCTTGGTGATGACCGGCATTCGGGTGTTGGCCTTGCACCAGCGCACCACCATTTCGATATATTCCGGCACCTGGCCGACGGCGGCACCCATGCCACGTTCCGACATGCCGTGCGGACAGCCGAAATTGAGCTCGATGCCATCAGCTTCCGTCTCCTCGACCACCGGCAGGATCGCCTTCCAACTCTCCTCGACGCAAGGCACCATCAGCGAGACGACGATGGCACGGTCGGGCCAGTCCTTCTTGACCTGCTTGATCTCGCGCAGATTGACCTGCAGGTCGCGGTCGGTGATCAACTCGATGTTGTTGAGGCCGAGCAGTCGCCGGTCGGCGCCCCAGATCGCGCCGTAACGCGGGCCGTTGACGTTGACCACCGGCGGGCCTTCCTCGCCAAGCGTCTTCCAGACAACGCCGCCCCAGCCGGCCTTGAAGGCACGGATGACGTTGTAGGCTTTGTCGGTCGGCGGCGCCGAGGCCAGCCAGAACGGATTGGGCGATTTGATGCCGACGAAATTATTGCGGATGTCTGCCATGACAGGTCCCTTTCAACCGAGACGAAGGAGCAGTTCGACGGGTGCAAGAATGCCGCCTTCAAGTGCGGCGGTGAGATTGGCGATCTTGGTGCGGGCGTCGTCGCCCATGACGAGGCCAACCCCGGGCGGCGGCTTGCTGCCTTCCGCTTGCGCGGCTGCCAGGCGCGCACGCATCGTGGCGAAGAACTCGATGGCAAAGGCGCCGCGCGGCCGCTCGGCGATCACGGAGAACCCGGCGGCGACGGCCGCCGAGCGATAGTCGTCCGGGGTAGCAACGAAGGACATGGTTTCATCAGACGCCCATGGCAGCGGAAAGGTCAGCACGCCGTCCTTCAGCCGCATCACATCGTAGACGGCGAAAACGCCGCCTGGCCGCAGCACGCGGGCAGCTTCGCTCATCAGTCCCGGCTTGTCGGGGAGGTTCATGCCGACATGCAGGACAACCGCCGCATCGAAGCTGGCATCCGCGAATGGCATGTCCAGCGCACTGCCTTGCACGAAGCGCGTCTTGCCCGCCATACCGGTTCGCTCGGACAGGCTGGCCGCGATATCGACATAGCTTTGYGTGAGGTCGATGCCGGTAACATCGGCGCCAACATTGTTGGCGACGAAGCGGGCCGGCCCGCCGACGCCAGACCCGATGTCGAGAAGCATTGTCCCCGGCTTCAGCCCCATCTGCCCGACGAGTGCCATGGTCGCGGCCACGCCGCCAATGTGAAATTCGTCGACCGCTTCAAGATCGCTTGCACGCAGATTGGCAACGTCCACGCCGCTATCGGAGAGCGCGGCAATGATCCGCTCCTCCAGGCCCGATATGTCATAGTGACGGGCGATGCCCGGTTCCACCGTGGCCATGATCCTATCCCTGAGCGAGGCTCCTGTGGATGCTCTCCGCCGCGTCGCGGCCCTGCGCCACGGCCGAAACGGTGAGGTCGTCGCCGCCGAAGATGCAGTCGCCGCCGGCCCAGACCTTGGCGAGCGAGGTGCGGCCTTCCGCATCGACCTTGATGCGTCCGGCTTCGAGCTCGATCTCGGCACCGCTGCCGTTAAGCGCGGTCGGCACGAAACTCTGGCCGATCGCCTTGAACACCTGGTCGGCGACCAGTGTCAGCCTCTCGCCGGTGCCGGCAAGCCTGTCGCCGTCCATGGCGGTGTATTCGAGTTCGATGGCTGACACCTTGCCGCCTTCTGCAATCACCCGCTTGGGCTGCAGCCAGTGGCGGATGGTGACGCCGTTGGCGGCGGCAAGATCCTGTTCGAACCCGGAAGCGTTCATCTGCTCGTGGCCACGCCGGTAGCAGATCGTCACTTCCTCGGCGCCAAGCAGCTTCGACTGCACCGCCGCGTCGATCGCCGTCATGCCGCCGCCGATGACGACGACACGCCGGCCGACCGGCAGGCTGGCGAGATCACTGGCCTGGCGCAGTTCGGCAATGAACTCGACCGCATTGGTTACGCCGTCGGCATCCTCGCCATCGGCGCGCAGCGCATTGACGCCGCCAAGCCCCATGCCGAGGAACACGGCATCGTAATTGCGTATAAGGTCGGACAGCTGGTAGTCGCGACCAAGCGCCTTGCCGTTCTGGATGTCGATGCCGCCGATGGCGGTGACGTAGTCGACTTCGGCCTGGGCGAAATTGTCGACGCTCTTGTAGGCGGCGATGCCGTACTCGTTGAGCCCGCCGGCCTTCGGCCGCGCTTCCAGGATGGTCACGTCATGGCCATGGCGGGCGAGCCGGTGCGCGGCGGCGAGGCCTGCCGGCCCTGCCCCCACCACGGCGACCGTCTTGCCGGTGGCAGTGGCGCGTTGGTAAAACTGCTTGTTCTCGCTCATCGCGACATCGGTGGCATAGCGCTGCAGACGGCCGATCTGGACCGGCTTGCCTTCTGCCACCTCGCGCACGCAGACCTCTTCGCACAGCGTCTCGGTCGGGCAGACGCGGGCGCACATGCCGCCCAGAATGTTCTGGTCGAAGATCGTCTTGGCTGAACCGATAGGATTACCGGTCGATATCTGGCGGATGAACAGCGGAATGTCGATCGAGGTCGGGCATGCATTCATGCACGGCGCGTCGTAGCAGAAATAGCAGCGGTCGGATTCGACCAGCGCCTCGTGGTGATCGAGCGGCGGGTGCAGGTCGGAAAAATTGTCCGCATACTGGTCGGCTTGGAGCCGGCCGCCGGCAATGCCTTCCTTGAACTGGCCTTCTGGCATCGTCAGTTCCCCATGTTTTGTTTTGGCGAAGGCTAGCACGTTTTATTTTTTTATCAATTGGTCAATTTTCGGCGCAAGGCCCTGAAAAGGCTGGATAAAACATGATATTTTTACTCATGTTATGGCGTTTGCAGTGCGAGCGAATGGCTGGGCTCCACAGCATGGCCATGGATAGCCCGGACCTCGTCCGCCAGTTCMTGCAACCGCCACAGATTGCGGTCGTGGATGCCGAACGCTTCGAGATGACTGACCGTGTTGTAGAGATATTCGGCGCCGGACCCGATGTGCCCGCAGGCTCTGGCCAGCACGCTCGCCACCTTGTCCAGCGGCTGCTTCAGTGACGTTCCCCTGCCCTTCACGCCGACCCAGAAGCCAAGCGCGCGCAGCGACCCTTGAGCCGTATGCACCGGGAGCCACCTGACCGTGTCGATACTTTCGTGGTCGCTGATCTCGCGCCGCAGCAGCCGTTCGATCTGGGCCGGTTTTTCGCCTTCCGGCAAGCGATAGATGACGCCGTTGCACCGTCCACCCCGCTCGAGCGCCATCATGAGCCCCGGCTGCTCGGCGCTGCCGCGCCAACGCACCATGTCGAGGCAGAAGGAGCGGTGCCAGCCAAAGGCCGTGGCGAGTTGCTGCTCGATCGACTCGAACTCCGGCTTCCAGATCAGCGATCCATAGGCGAATACCCAAAGCGGCCCCTCGTCGGCTTCACCGGACAGCCGCAAGGCAAGGGGCCGGAAATCCTCGTCTTTCAACTCCGTCCAGCTCGGGTCAGGGCCAGGATCGGCCTCCTCCCGATGGCACAGTGCGACAAGCTCAGGCGTGAGCGACATCCGGCGCATGAAACGACGTCCCCTCTCCACCGCAGAGAAATCGAAAACCGGTGGGCGCGCAACCCGGGAACGCTTGTCATGGACCGACATTCTTGTTTGGGCGATTGTCGGATTTCCGTCGTGAAGATCGTCCTAGGATGGATCGACCGACGATCGATGCATAACCGGTGAGGAGACCGACCATGCCAAAAACCCCGATGCCCTTTTTCTGGTACGAATTGATGACCACAGATCTGGACGCTGCGGAGGCGTTCTACACCAAGGTGGTCGGCTGGACCGCGCAGCCTTTCGACAAGGCCCCCGGCATGCCGCGCTACATCGTCATGAATGTCGGCGAGCGTGGCGTCGGCGGGCTGATGACGATGCCCGAGGACGCCGCCAAGATGGGCATGCCGCCGGCTTGGCTCGGCTACATCCATACAAAAGACGTCGATGCCGCGACGGCATCGCTGGAGAAAGCCGGCGGTGCGGTTCACCGCAAGCCCGACGACATTCCGGGCGTCGGCCGCTTTGCCGTCGTCGCCGATCCGCAAGGCGCGACCTTCATGTTTCTGCAGCCGAACGGCCCGGACCAGCCCATCGTGCCAGCCAGCACCCCAGGCCATATCGGCTGGCACGAGCTTTACACATCGGACTGGAAGGCCGCGTTCGATTTCTATTCCGACCAGTTCGGCTGGGCCAATGCCGGCGATTTCGACATGGGCCCGATGGGCACCTACCAGACCTTCACAGCCGGCCCCGAATCCAGTGGCGGCATCATGAACAAGCCGCAGCAGATCCCGGTGCCGGTCTGGCAGTTCTACTTCAATGTTGCGGCCATAGATGCGGCCGCCAAGCGGGTCACCGACAATGGTGGCAAGATCCTGATGGGCCCGATGGAGGTCCCCGGCGGCAGCTGGATCGTGCAATGCCAGGACCCGCAAGGCGCCCATTTCGCATTGATGGCGCCGGTGCGGTAAGAGGCCAGGCCCGGTTTCTCCGCCCCTCTGTCCATCTGGACAGAGGGGCGCTGTCTCGCTGACTCTGGCGCTCTTTGAGAATTACTCGGGCGTCAGCACCGCGACCTTCAGGTCTGCCTTTTTCGCGCCGCTGAACTGGACGGTGGCCGGGCCGGCCGCAAGCTTGAAACGCACGCTCTTGCGGATGCCGGGGCAGGTTTTCACACCGCTATAGCCCACTGACTTCATGGCGTGGCCGTCCTGAATGACATCGATCCAGGCCTCGCCTGACAGACTTATCTGAATGGCGCCCTCGGCCGGCACCTCGACGCTGGCGACGGCACCGAACGTGCCTGATGCGGGGGCATGTTCGGGCGGCAGCGCAAAACCGGCTTTCTCCGCCGGCACCAGTGCCAGATCCGCAGCAGCACCCACCACCAGCGTCGCTCCAGACGGCGTTGCAGGCGCTGCGGCAAACAACGCCTGTTCCCGCGTCACCGGCCATTTGAAGGCCTCGCAGCCGGCATCCTCGGCCATGGCGAAGCTGGTCCCTGCAAGGATTGCGAATAGACTGATGGCGACTTTTTTCATAACCAAGGGAACCCGCCTGTTCGGAATGTCCATATTATGGATACAACCATAGCGATACAAATGCAACCCATACGAGAACAATATGAAAGGTCAAACCGGGGAACATTTCCAATCACCGATTGTTGATGGCATGCCATGGGAAGTGAATGGTCCGTTACCCAGCGACAATCTATGGCCGGTCGGGAAGCGACAAATGGAGCCATTTATGAAGCTTTTCGAAAGCCTCGCCAAGTATCAGCCGCAGGCCTTGGGGGTGCTGCGCATCATGACGGCGCTGCAGTTCATCGAGCACGGCAGCCAGAAATTGTTCAATTTTCCCATAAGCGACCAACCCCATACCCTTACCGGGCTGACACTCGCCGCTGGAATTTTCGAATTCGCCGGCGGCATCCTGCTGGCGCTGGGGCTGTTCACCCGCCCGGTCGCGTTCCTGCTGGCCGGCGAAATGGCGATCGCCTATTTCATGGCGCACATGCCGCGCGACTTTTTCCCCGTCAACAACGGCGGAGATTTGGCGATCTCGTTCTGCTTCATCTTCCTCTATCTGGTGTTTGCCGGCGCCGGCGCTTTTGCGTTGGACAACCGCCGTAGCGCCTGACCACCTTGGGAGGGATGCGTGCTCAAGCGCGCATCCTCTCGAAATTGGCATCGAACAGTGGCGCCGCCTGCACGCGCGCCGC
Source organism: Mesorhizobium sp. P5_C1 (assembly GCF_054049815.1). NCBI lineage: Bacteria > Pseudomonadati > Pseudomonadota > Alphaproteobacteria > Hyphomicrobiales > Phyllobacteriaceae > Mesorhizobium > Mesorhizobium sp. P5_C1. Next base: position 9,728 of record NZ_JBFULQ010000053.1, read on the forward strand.
ATGCCGCTTGCCCAAAAGCTCGATCTCGAAGCCGTCGCTCTCGTCGGCGATCTCCTTCGGCACATAGCCCACGGCGACGGATTGTTTCGAGTGATGCGCGTAGCCACCCGAAGTCACCCAGCCACGCACCGCGCCATCGAACCAGATCGGCTCGTCGCCGATGACATCGGCGTCGTCGGCATCGACGATGAAGGCGCGAAGGCGCAGCTTGCCGCCCTGCTTGCGCTCGGCGAGCGCCGCGGCCTTGCCGATGAAATCCGCATCCTTGCTATACGCAACGAAGCGGTCGAGACCGGCTTCCAGTGGCCCATAGATCGGCCGGTACTCGCGCGCCCATGAACCGTAGTTCTTCTCCAGCCGCAGCGCGTTCAGCGCCCGCGAGCCAAACAGGCCGATGCCGAATTCCTCGCCGGCCGCCATCAGGGCCTGGAATGCAGCGCGCTGATACTCCGGCGCCACCCAGATCTCGTAGCCGAGGTCGCCTGTGTAGCTGACGCGGCCGACCAGGCAAGGCGCCATGCCGATGTCCATTCTTGCAACCGCCATGAAGGGAAACGCGGCGTTGGAGACATCCGCGCGGCTGACCTTGGCCAGCACTTCGCGCGCTCTCGGCCCGGCGATCGCCAGGCCGGTGAGTTTTGGCCCCAGCGCCTCGATGCGAACCGAACCATCGGCAGGCAGGTGCTTCTCGAACCAGCGCATGTGGTATTGCTCGGCGATGCCGGAGCCGGCGAGGAACCAGCCTTCGCTGCCGATATTGGCCAGTGTGAAGTCGCCGATCAGCTTGCCATCATCCTTCAGCATCGGCGCCAGCGTCATGCGGCCGGGCCTGGGCAGCTTGCAGGCGAGCATCCGGTCGAGCCAGGCGGCCGCCCCCTCGCCCGCCACCTTGTATTTGGCGAAGCTCGAAATCTCTGACAGGCCGACGCCGTCGCGAACGGTCGCGACCTCCCTGGCGACCTGGGTGAAATCGCTCGAGCGGCGCCACGAGAACTCGTCCTTGACACCTTCGGGCGCATACCAGAGCGGCACCTCGAGCCCATAGGCGACGCCCCATTGCGCGCCCTTGGCCGACAGCAGGTCATAGACCGGCGTCGTCTTCAGCGGCCGCCCGGCGGGCAGTTCCTCATTGGGGAAGCGGATCGAAAAGCGCCTGGAATAGTTCTCGCGCACCTTGGCGTTGGTGTAGGCCATTGTCGCCCAGTCGCCATAGCGCGCGACGTCCATCGCCCAGATATCCGCGCCGGGATCGCCCTCGATCATCCAGTTGGACAGCGCCAGGCCGACGCCGCCGCCTTGGCTGAAGCCGGCCATGACTCCACAGGCAACCCAGAAACCCGGCAGGCCGCGCACCGGCCCGACCAGCGGGTTGCCGTCCGGCGCGAAGGTGAAGGGGCCGTTGATGATCTGCTTGATGCCAGTGTTCTGGAACGCCGGGAAATGCCGGAAGCCGACCTCGAGCGACGGCGCGATGCGGTCGATGTCCGGCGCCAGCAATTCATGGCCGAAATTCCACGGCGTCTGGAACTCGGACCACGGCTTGTTGGCCTTCTCATAGGTACCCATCAGCATGCCGCCGCGTTCCTGGCGCAGATAGAGCTCGCCATCGAAATCGACCGCGTGGATGATCTCCGTGCCGGTCTTGGCGTTCCAGGCAGCGACCTCCGGCATGTCCTCGGTGATCAGGTACATATGCTCCATCGCCAGCACCGGCAGTTCGAGCCCGACCATGCGGCCGACCTCGCGCGCCCACAGGCCGCCGGCATTGACGACATGCTCGGCCACCACCTCGCCCTTGTTGGTGATGACGTGCCACATTCCATCGGCGCGCCGCACGATGTCCTCGACCTTGGTGAAGCGCTCGACCTCGGCGCCGAGTTTGCGCGCCGCCTTGGCATAGGCATGGGTCACCCCCGACGGATCGAGATGGCCGTCCTCCTTGTTTCTGACAGCGCCGACGAACTGCTTGGGATCGAGCAGCGGCATCAGTTCGGCCGCCTCGCTGGGCGAGATCTCCTCAAGCTCGATGCCGAGATAGCGCCCCTTGGCGACGACGCCGCGCAGCCAGTCCAGCCGCGCCTCGGTCGCCGCCAGAAGCACACCGCCGGTCAGGTGCACGCCGGTCGCCTGGCCGGAAAGCTCCTCGATCTCCTTGTAGAGGTTGATGGTGTATTTCTGCAGCTTGGCGACGTTGGGGTCGCCATTGATCGTGTGCATGCCGCCGGCCGCGTGCCAGGTCGAGCCTGAGGTCAGCTCGTCACGCTCCAGAAGCACGACGTCGGTCCAGCCATGGCGGGCCAGATGGAACAGTACGGAGCACCCGACGACGCCGCCGCCAATGACCACGACCTTTGCATGCGATTTCATGGATTTTTCTCTGATATCAGTGTGTTGAATGGGTGAGATGAATCGAAACGCAAGGCATCACGGCTCGCCCTGCCCGATCGCTTCGCGCCGCTTGGCCATGTAGGCCTCGAGCGCCTCGCGCACGGCGATATCCATCACCGGCTCGACATAGTCCTCGAGCGCCTTCTTCCACAGCCGCGTCGCCCGCGCCGTGGCGTCGAGGCCACCGGCTTCCTGCCAGGCTTCGTAATTCTGCCAATTGGACAGCATCGGCTGGTAGAAGGCGGTGGCGTAACGCTCGAGCGTATGCGGCTCGCCGAAGAAATGGCCGCCGGTCGGCACCGCGCCCAAAGCCTCGACGGCAAGCTCCGCCTCGTTGACCTCGATCGGGCGCAGGAACTCCATCATGTGCTGGATCATCTCGACATCGATGATGAGCTTCTCGAACGAAGCGGTCAGTCCGCCCTCCTGCCAGCCGGCGGCATGGTAGACGAGATTACCATGGCCGAGCACCGCGCCCCACAGCGCCATCAGCGTCTCATACGCGCCCTGCGCATCGGCGGCGTTGGAGGCGGAACCCGGGGTGGTGCGGTAGGGCAGATTGTAGCGTCGCGCCAACTGCCCCGACGCGATGTTGGCCTTGGTATTCTCCGGCGTGCCGAAGGCCGGCGCGCCCGACTTCATGTCGACATTGGAAGTGAAGGCGCCATACATGACCGGCGCACCGGGGCGCACCAACTGCGTCAGCACCACGCCGAACAGCGCTTCGGCATTCTGTTGCGCCAGCGCGCCGGCCAGCGTCACCGGGCTCATCGCCCCCATCAGCGTGAACGGCGTCACCGCCACCGACTGGCCGAACTCGGCCATGGTCATCAGCCCCTCGGCCATCATCTCGTCAAAGCGGCGCGGCGAGTTGACCGAGATGATGGTGGTGATCCCGGGATCGTCGCGCATCTGGTCCAGCGTCAGCCCGCGCGCAATCGCCATCATCTCGATGCCGTCCAGCGCCCTACCCCTCCCGATCGCCGAGACATGGAAGCTCTTGTCGGTCAGCGTCAGATTGGTGAAATAGGTGTCGAGATGGCGGGAATTCGCCCGCAGTTCCACCGGCGCGCAGACCTGGTTGCCGAGCATGTGGATGCAGTTGAAGTGCTGCGCCAGCCGGGTGAGGTCGGAATAGTCGCGCAGATTGCCGGCGCGGCGGCCGCGTTCCATGTCATGCACATTGGGCGGCCCGGCGACAAGCGTGAAATTGATGGTGTTGCCGCCGAGATGAATGGCGTTGGCCGGATTGCGCGGCGTCAGCACATAGCTGGACTGCGTGGTCTTCAGCGCCTCGGCGACGAGGCCGCGATCGATGCGGACATTCGCCGAGGCATGATCGACGCTGGCGCCGGCCTTCTCGAACAGCGATAGCGCGCGCGGGCTCATCACCTCGATGCCGAAATTCTCCAATATGTGCATCGACGCCTGATGGATCTGCTCGATCTGGTCGGCCGAGAGCATTGCCATTGGCGGATAGGGATTGGTCACGCGCCGGAGCGGCAATTGCGGGATGGCCGATGGCCCCCTGTTGCTGGTGCGCTCGGCGCCGCGCTTGCGTCTTGGTTCGTTCATGCCTGACATCAAAGCCCCGGCAAACCGGGCAAGCTGTCAGAAATACGCCGTTTGCGGACGTGATTTTAGCCACGGCGGCATTTCTGCAGTGTCCGTTTAGGAAAAACGACAAAATGCGTCGTGTTATTGGCAATGGATTTTGTCGAGCAGCTACGCCGGTGAGGCATTAACGAACGTCGCAAGATTCCTTTTATGTTTTCGCCCTATTGCTCCTCCAATGCGTAGTTCGAGTTTTAGTAAAATTGGTGCGGTTTGCGTGCTGCTGGCGCTTTCGGCCTGCGCCACGGCGCCCAGTCATATCAACAATGTCTGCGCCGTCTTCGACCAGAACGATGGCTGGTTCGACAACTGGCAGTCGGCCGCCGAGCACACGCAGCAGAAATACGGCGTGCCGGTCCCCGTGCTGATGGCGACGGTGCGCAAGGAATCCGGCTTCAAGAGCAACGCCCGGCCGCCGCGCACCAAGCTGCTCGGCTTCATTCCATGGAAGCACGTCTCGTCGGCCACCGGCTTCTCGCAGGCACTGGATGGCACCTGGTCGCAATATCAGAGAGAGACTGGCAACTGGGCGGCGCGGCGGACCAAATTTGCCGACGCCGTCGATTTCGTCGGCTGGTATCACTCCAAGACGGCAGACAGCTATGGTGTCGCCCGCAACGACACCTACAATCTCTATCTCGCCTACTATCTCGGCTGGACCGCCTATGGCCGCGGCAACCGCGGCGATGCCGGCGTCCAGGGCTATGCGAGGGCCACCGAAAAGATGGCGCGGGACTATGCGCAGCAACTGAGCCAGTGCGGCAACTGAACGCGCCGCTGCGCTAACTCCGACTGCGCCCGTCAGTTCGGCTTTTTGCCGCGTGGGGGCTTGGGCGTAGGCGCCTCCGAAACATGCGGCGCGTCTTCCGGCACGCCCTCATGCGCGGCGTGTTCCTTGTCGAACTTGATCACCGGCTCCATTTTGGCCAGCACGTCGTCCRCCAGCCAGCACAGGCTCATATGGCCGTCGCCCAGGTTCTTGACCGGCGGCACCTTGGTCTCGCACAGATTGTCCGGCACAAGTTTCTTGTAGCCGCAGCGTGTCTGGAACGGACAGCCCGACGGCGGGTTCATCGCCGAAGGAATGTCGCCCTCCAGCACGATGTGCCGCTTCACCACGCTGGTGTCGGCGATCGGGATCGCCGACAGCAGCGCCTCGGTATAGGGGTGATAGGGCGGCGCGAAGATCTGGTCGGTCGTGCCTTGCTCGACGATGTAGCCGAGATACATCACGACGACACGGTCGGCGATGTAGCGCACGACCGACAGATCGTGGCTGATGAACAGCATCGTCGTCTTGTTCTTGCGCTGGATGTCCATCAAGAGTTCGGTCACCGCCGCCTGCACGGACACGTCGAGCGCCGACACCGGCTCGTCGGCCACCACCACCTTGGCGTCGCCGGCAAAGGCCCGCGCCACGCCGATGCGCTGCTTCTGGCCGCCGGACAACTGGCGCGGCTTGCGGGTCTCGAACGCCCGCGGCAGCTTCACCAGGTCGAGCAGTTCCAGCATGCGCTTGCGGCGGTCGGCAACCGTCTTGCCGACGTTGAATTTCTCCAGCGTGCGGATGATCTGCGAACCGACCGAATGGCTGGGATTGAGCGTGTCGAACGGGTTCTGGAACACCATCTGGATCGACGACACGGTGTCGACGCTGCGCTTCTCGATGCCGGTCGACTGGATTTCCGTATTGCCCAGCGTCACGCTGCCGGAGCTTGCCGTCTCAAGCCCGAGCAGCACCTTGGCCAATGTCGACTTTCCACAGCCGGATTCACCGACGATGGCGACCGTCTCGGATTCGCGCGCCATGAACGAGATCGTCTCGTTGGCCTTGACGACGCGGCCTTCGCTCGAGCCGAACACCTCACTGCCGCCGACCTTGTAGTATTTTCTCAGATCCTCGATCTTGAGCACCGGCGCGCCGGGCACGACGCGCTCATTGACCTTCTTGGCGCCGGGCGGCAGGGCCTCCCAGTCGATCTCGTTGAAACGCACGCAGCGCGAGAAATGGCCTTCGTGGCCCGCGACCTCGATCATCGGGATCTCGGCGGCATTGCAGACGCCCTCGACGAAATGGTGACAGCGCGGGCCGAAATTGCAGCCTTTGGGCCGCTCATGCGGCAGCGGCAGCTGTCCGGGAATCGAGATCAGCGGCCGTGAATTCTTGTCAGCGCCGGGCAGCGGGATCGAGCGGAACAACCCTTGCGTATAGGGATGGCRCATGCGGTCGAACACGTCCTTGATCTTGCCGGTCTCCACCGCCTCGCCCGAATACATCACCGTGATGCGGTCGCAGGTCTCCAGGATGAGACCCAGATTGTGCGACACGAAGATCATCGAGGTGCCGAACTTCTCGCCCAGCCCCTTGACCAGGTCGACGATGCCCGCCTCGACTGTCACGTCGAGCGCCGTCGTCGGCTCGTCCAGCAAAAGCAGCGCCGGCTTCGACAAAAGCGCCATGGCGATGACGATACGCTGCTGCTGACCGCCGGAGAGCTGGTGCGGATAGGAGCGCATCATGCGCTCGGGGTCGGGAAGCTTGACCGAACGCACCATTTCGAGCGCCCGTTTGTAAGCCTCTTCCTTCGACACCTTGTCGTGGATCAGCGGCACTTCCATCAATTGCTGGCCGACCTTCATCGCCGGATTGAGGCTCGCCATCGGTTCCTGGTAGATCATGGCGATCTTGTTCCCGCGGATGGCGCGCAGCTCCTCATCGGAGAGCTCGCCCATGTCCTTGCCCTGGAACTTGATCTTGCCGCCGACGATCTTTCCGATGTTGGAGAGGTCGCGCATGATGCCGAGCGACACGGTCGACTTGCCGCAGCCGGATTCGCCGACGATGCCCATCGCCTCGCCCGGCATGACCGTGCAGGAAAAATCCATGACCGCCGGGATTTCGCCCTTGCGGGTGARGAAGGAGATCGACAGGTTTTCGATCTCGATGATCGGCCCATTGGTCGGCTTGGCGGGATTTCGAACTGCCTCATTCATGGGTCGCTCCAATCCTTGTTTCAGGCCGGCTCTTCGCTCTTGGGGTTGAAGATCCGTCCATCAGTCTTTCATCGATTGTTCGCGCAGCGAGTCGGCCAACAGGTTCAAGCCCAGCACGAACGACATCAGTGCGATCGTCGGCGGCAGCGCCGGGTGGATGAAGGAGCGCAGCAGGCGGCTGGCGTCCTTGATCGCGGTGCCCCAGTCCGGACTTTCGGGCGCCAGGCCAAGGCCGAAATAACCGAGCGTGCCGAGCAGGATCGTGGTGTAACCGATGCGCAGGCAGGCATCGACGATCAGCGGCCCGCGTGCATTGGGCAGGATCTCCCACAGCATGATGTACCAGGGCGATTCACCCCGCGTCTGTGCCGCCGCCACATAATCGCGCGTCTTGATGTCCATCACCAGGCCGCGCACGATACGAAACACGCCGGGGCTGGAGGCGAACACCACCGCCACGAAGATGTTGAGCTGGTTGGGGTCGATGTGCACGATCTTCAGCGGATCGGCGTCGAACACCAGGCCGGCATAGATCCAGCCACCGACGATCAGGGTGATGCCGAGCAGGATGTAGAGCCGATCGGGCCGGTTCTTGTAGCGCGTCCAGAACAGCACGCTGAAGAAGATGATCGGAAACAGGAAGAACACGCCGGCCATCGCATAGGGGATCGGCGTGTCCATGATGCCCGGCGTCACCAGCAGGTAGAACAGCAGGATCACCGGGAAGGCCAGCACCAGATTGGCCAGGAACGACAGCACTGTGTCGATCTTGCCGCCGTAGTAGCCGGCCGGCAAGCCGAGCGTGATGCCGACCATCAGCGCGAAGCCCGTCGCGGCAGGCGCGATGATCAGTACGATCTGGCTGCCATAGACCATGCGCGAAAACACGTCGCGCGCCAGCTTGTCGCCACCGAACAGATAGGTCAGTCCCGATTGCGGTTCGATGGCGCCCGGCAGCACGTCCTTCATGATCGGGACCTGGGCCAGCGGATCGAAGGGCGAGATGGTCGCGGCGAAGATTGCCGTGAACAGCCAGAACAGGCAGATGCCGACGCCGACTATGCCTACGCCGCTGTCGAACAGCTGGCCGTAGAGCGCCAGCTTCTTCTTGTAGGCGAAGCTCGCTCCCATGACGATGAGGAGCGCGATCCAGACCGGCCAGAAGCGCGACAGCACTTCGAGAACGACGGTGAACGCACTGATGTATTGGATCGGCATCCGCTTCGCCCCCTACTGAACTCTGATACGCGGATTGAGAAACGCGTAGCCGACATCGGAAATGAGCTGCGTGATCAAGACGATGAACACCGAAACCAGCGAGCAGCCGAGCAGCAGGTCGATGTCGTTGTTGCCGGCCGCCTCGACCAGCGTGTAGCCGAAGCCTTGGTAGCGGAACATCACCTCGACGATGACGACGCCAGTGAGCAGCCAGGGAAACTGCAGCATGATGACGGTGAATGGCGCGATCAGCGCATTGCGCAGCGCGTGCTTCACCACCACGCTGCCGAAGGAGAGACCCTTCAATCGGGCGGTCCGGATATATTGCTGCGTCATCACCTCGACCATCGAAGCGCGCGTCATGCGGGCGATGTAGCCGATGCCGTAGATCGCCAGCGTCATGACCGGCAAAGYGAAATTGTAGAAGGTGATGCCCTGGCTGGCCGATGCCGCCGAGCCGTTCAACCAGCCAAGCCATGAGGCGAAGATGACGGTGAAGATGACGCCCGACACATATTCGGGTGTCGCGGTCGAGGCGATCGAGGCCACCGACAGCACGCGGTCGGTTCGCGACCCTTCGCGCATGCCGGCCAGAATGCCGATCAGCAGCGAGATCGGCACCATTACCGCCAGCACGCAGAGCATCAGGGTGCCGGTCGCGCCAAGGGCGGGAAACAGTTTCGAGGCGACGCTAGCCTTGAATTTGGTAGAGCAGCCGAAATCGCCCTCGAGAACGCCAGCGAAGGTCGGCACGACCGGATCGTTGCAGAAGGAGAAACGCTGCGCCGGCTTGCCGGTCGCCGGGTCGGTCACCGGCTGCTTGGGCACGACGCCCAGCCACTGCCCATAGCGGACGAAGAAGTTCTGCCGGTAGCCATGGTTGACCAGCCAGCTTTCGAGCTGCTCGGCCGAGGTATGCATTTCGGTCTGGCTGATCGCCAGCTTCTTCAGATTGGGTTCAAGGTTGATCAGGAAGAAGACGATCATGGTCAGGCACAGCATCGTCAATGCCATGGTGCCAAGGCGCCTGATAACGAAAGAAAGCATGGCGGTCCCCTGCCGATGGGTTGGGGTTTGAGCCGGCTATGAAAGCCAACCCTGCCGTGACCGGCGGGGCTGGCTGTCAAACAGGCCTTCGGATGCGATCAACCCTGTTTTTGTTGCATGACCTTGCCCGGGAGTCCGCAACTTTCTTGAGAAGCGGACCTGCAGGGACGGATGATGCCAACAGCGAGGGAAGGGGCTGATGCCCCTTCCCCTTGTCCGTGCGATCAAGCCTGGTCGAGCCAGACCTTGCCGTAGTCGCGCTCGAAGGTCGGATGCATCTTATAGTTCTGCACCGCCTTGACCGAGTGGCTGTAGAGCTTGCGCCAGTACGGCTGGATCAAGATGCCGGAATCCTGCAGGATCTGCTCGATGTCCTTCATCATTTCCTTGCGCTTGGCGGCGTCGGCAACGGCGAGCGCGGCATTGAGCTTGGCGTCCCAGTCGGGGTTCGACCAGGCCGTCTCGTTCCAGGCCTCGCCTGTGCGATAGCCGATCGCAAGCACCTGGACGCCAAGCGGCCGCATGTTCCAGTTGGTCATCGACAGCGGATACTTGGTCCAATCGTTCCAGAACGTCGAGCCAGGCAGCACGGTGCGCTTCACCTTGAGGCCGGCGTCGCGCATCTGGGCGGCGATCGCATCGCCGGTGTTCTTGTGCCAGTCCTCGTCGACGGTGATCAGATCGTGCTCGAAGTCGGCCTGGCCTGCCTCCGCCATCAACGCCTTTGCCTTGGCCGGATCGCGGGCGACCTTCGCAAGCTCGAAATATTCCGGGTGAATCTGGCAGACATGGTGGTTTTCGGCAACGGTGCCGGCATTGCCGTAGCCGAGCTGAAGAACGACATTGTTGTCGACCGCAAGCTGCAACGCGTTGCGTACCTTCTGATCGCCATAGGGCTTGTTGTTGACGTTGGTGCGGCAAACGATGGTCGACGCCGTGACGATTTCCGACTTGACCAGGTCCATGCCGTCGAGGATCGACACATAGTCGGCCGAGGTCTCGAAGTTGGTGTGGACTTCGCCGGCTTCGAAAGCGCTGACCATGGCTGCCGGATCGGTGCCGTAGTCGATGAATTCCAGGCCATCGAGGAACACTTCGCCGTCCCACCACTTGTCGTCGGTGCGGCGC
>NZ_JBFULQ010000054.1:0-20075 GCF_054049815.1 Mesorhizobium sp. P5_C1
AGCTCGCCATGAGTGCTGAAAATGCCTATTCGAACTACTGCCTGAAAGGGTTTGAGGTGGCGCAGCAATATGCAGCGCGCGCGCAGGAACTCTACGGCCGCAGCCGCCAGCAGCTGGAAGAGGCCGAAGTCCCGGCCCGTGATCAACTCCAACAAATCATGGCCTCGTGGCAGCGGGCGTTGAGCGAGGCAGGCAACGGGGACGACGCGCAACAGCGCGCCGCGTCTGCTTGGCTCGATCACGCGCGCCAGTACGGGCAAGCGATGAGCAAGCATCAGAACAGCGTCGGGCAGACCATGAAGGACTTGGGCGAGCAGTTGGCGTCCGCATACGACGAAGCTCAGCAAAAGGCACGCGCGAATTTTTCGGACTACCTGGCCGACCTGCAGACACTGGCGAGCGGCAAATCCGACGAATGACATTGCTCTGTTTGGGGTCGGCATATGACGGCAATCCCCATATCCGGCAACATAAGTGCCGAACGTCGTTCGCTGCTYGGCAAATTGCTTGGCTCGGCCGGACTGCAGCCCCCCGCGTCAGATGATCCGCTACTGTCGCCCCGCAGTCACCCTGGCCCGGCAGCGCTTTCCTGGGCCCAGCAGCGCCTGTGGTTCATGCAGCGCCTCGCGCCGGCAAGCCCTTTCTACAATGTGCCTCTGAACTTGCCCTTGCGCGGCCCTCTCAACGTGGCGGCGCTCAAGCGCGCCCTTGATCACGTGGTTTCACGCCATGCCGCCCTGCGCACTGTGTTCACTGACATTGCAGGCGAGCCGATGCAGCAGGTGATGCCACCCGGCCCGGTGCCGATGCCGCTGCTCGACCTTATGCATCTTGAGCCGAAGGAGCGCGAGAAGGCTGCGCGCCGCGAGGCCGGCGAACAGGCGCGGCTGACGTTTGATCTGCGGCATGGGCCCATGGTGCACGCGCGTTTGCTGCGACTGTCGATGCACGAACACTGGCTCCTGCTGACCCTGCATCACATCGCCTGTGACGGCTGGTCCATGCAGATCCTGCTGCGCGAACTGGCTGCCGCCTATGGGGCCTTCGTCGCCAACCGGCCCTCCCCGCTGCAACCCCTGGCGATCCAGTATGCCGATTTCGCCGAATGGCAGCGCCAGTACTTCAGCGGCGAACGGCTGGAGACGGAGCTGTCCTATTGGCGCCGGCAGCTCGCCGATCTGCCGCAATTGGCGCTGGTGCCGGACCGACCGCGTCCGGACGAGCCGAGCTTCGAAGGTGATTTCGAGGAGCTGAGCATCGGGGCTCCTGTGCTCGTTTTGTTGAAACGGGTGGCAAGCGAAGAAGGCGCTACCCTGTTCATGGTGCTGTTGGCAGGTCTTGCCGCGTTGCTGCAACGCTACACCGGCGACGAGGACATCGCGATCGGCGCCCCGATCGCCAATCGTACGCGGCCCGAGGTCGAGGCGCTGATCGGTTTTTTCGTCAATACACTCGTGTTTCGCATCGACGTCAGCGGCAGACCGACCTTCCGCGAACTGGTGCGCCGTGTGCGGCAGACCGCGCTCGATGCCTACACACATCAGGACATGCCCTTCGAGAAATTGGTCGAAGCGCTTCAGCCCGAGCGCCAGCCTAATCGCAATCCGTTGTTTCAAATCGGGCTGGTGCTTCAGAACGCATGGAACATCGATAGCGGCAGTGCACTGCCGGCTCAGGATTCGGTGGTCTCCATCGAACGCGGAACCTCCATTTTCGATATCGCATTCCACCTGCATGAGCATGCCGGCGGGATTTCCGGAGGCATGGAATACAGCACCGCGTTATTCGATCCCGAGACGGCCGCGCGCATGGTCGGGCATTTCTGCTTCTTGCTGAACTCGGCGGCGGCAGACCCCGACCAGCCGATCGATACGATCGCGATGCTCGACGGGGACGAGCGGAACCGGTTCYGGCACGCGTCCGAGGGCAAAGCGGTCGCCTTCGACGAGACGCCGCTCTGCAAGCAATTCGAGCGCTTCGCAGCGAACGCACCTGAGCGTATCGCACTTGCCGGCCCCGCGGGCACCTTCACATATGGGGCGCTTGACCAGCAGGCTGAAGAACTCGCCGCCGGACTTGAGGAGGCCGGCGTTCGGCCAGGCGAACCGGTATTGCTGCTGCTCGATCGCTCCCCTGCGGCCGTGGTCGCGATACTCGCCGCGCTGAAGGCAGGCGCGGCGTTCGTGCCTCTCGATATCGATCTCCCGATCGAGCGCTTGCGCTATATTGCCGAGGACACCGGGGCGCGCCACGTCCTCACCGAGCCTGCGGCGTGGGGCCGTGTCGAGGGCGCGCTGTCGTTGCTCGAATGCCGGCCACTCTTCGTCAGCGCGATGGCGCGCGACGGCACCACGGCCCCGCGTTCAACTGAGCGCGCATCAGGTGATGTGGCCTACATCATCTACACATCAGGCTCGACGGGCCAGCCGAAGGGCGTGGTCATCGGGCAGCGTGGACTGGCCAATGTTCTGGCGGCCCAACGACGACTGCTCGATACGACGGCGGAAAGCCGTGTGCTGCAGTTCGCCTCGCTCAGCTTCGATGCCGCCGTATTCGAACTCGGCCTCGCCCTCGGCGTCGGCGCCACGCTGGTGATCCCGGGACCAGAGCAACGCATGCCCGGTCCCGGGCTCGCCCGGCTGATCGACGAGGCGCGCGTCACCCACGCGGTGTTGCCGCCTTCCGCGCTGTTTGCGTTCGATGCATCGGGGTTGCGAACTCTCACCACGCTGATGGTGGCAGGCGAAGCTTGTCCGGCCTCGATAGTGGCACAATGGGCGCCCGGCAGGCACTTCTTCAACCTGTACGGTCCCACGGAAACGACCATCTGGGCGACATGGGAGCGATGCGAGGATTTTTCGCGCGCGCCGACCATCGGCGTGCCGATCGACAATATGCGGGCCTTCGTCCTCGATGCGCACGGAGAGCYGGTGCCGATCGGCGTCCCAGGTGAGCTCTGCCTGGAAGGGATCGGACTGGCTCGGCAATATCTTGGCAGGCCGCAACTGACGGCCGAGCGGTTCGTCGAGCTGCGACTGGGCAATGGCCCTGTCGAACGAATCTATCGTACTGGCGACCGGGTGCGATTGCTTGCCGACGGGCGCATCGACTTCATCGGCCGCATCGATCGCCAGATCAAGCTTCGCGGTCACCGGATCGAACTCGGCGAAGTCGAGGCGGCATTGCAATCGCATCCCGAGATCGCCGAGGCGGCGGTCGCAGTGCGCGAGGTCGGCACTGGAGATGCGCGTCTTGTCGCATATGTGGTGCAGCGCGACGACCCATGCGTACCTGACGCGCAGTTCGAGAGCGCAGCTTCCGGCGAGCAGGTGGAACACTGGCACCGCATCTACGATGAAACCTACGGTACGATCGCGGAAGCTACCGACCCGGCATTCGTCATCGATGGCTGGAACAGCAGCTACACGGGCCTGCCGCTAGACGAGCGGACGATGCGAGAGTGGTTGGCAAGCACGGTTGAACGATTGAATTCGCTCGCAGCCGAGCAAGCCCTCGAAATTGGCTGCGGCACCGGTTTGCTGGCTTTTCGCCTGGCACCCAAGGCCCGGCGCTACGTGGCAACCGACATCTCGCAAGGCGCGCTTGACCATATGGCCAAGCATGCGGCCGGCACCGGGATCAAGGGTATCGAGTTCCGTCGTTGCGCTGCGCACGAGGTCGCGGCCCAATCGATGGATGCGGTGGACCTGGTGATCCTCAATTCGGTCGTGCAGTACTTCCCGAGCGAACGCTACCTGATCGACGTGATAGGCGCCGCGTTGTCAACGCTGGGTACCCGCGGCACCGTATTCATCGGTGATGTGCGGAGCCTGGCGCTGCTGGAGTGTTTCGCAGCCTCTGTGGAGTTGTACCGGGCCGAGTCCGACCTGCCGCTGGCCACCTTGCAGGAACGTGTGGCGCGCCGCCTGGGGTTGGAACAAGAGCTGGCGGTCGATTCCGAATTTTTCCTCGCGCTGGCAGCGGATTTCCCCGGCATCCGGGCCGTTGAAATCCTGGCCAAACCGTGCCGTGCCGATAATGAGCTGACGCTTTTCCGATATGACGTCATGCTCCATGTCGGCTGGTCGCCCGAGGTTGTGGAGGCGGGGGACACCTGTGACTGGGCGAGCGTGGGCAGCGCCGAAGCGCTGCTGCGGACGTTGCGGGCACTTGACGGGAAAACCCTGCTGGTCGCCGACATTCCAGGCCGAACCGTCGCGGCGGAGATGCACGCCGCCGCGGAGGTCATGGGCAGCGATGGATCGCGCTGCGTCGGTGATCTGCGCTCGAACGCAGGACAGTTGACCGTGCAGGGGCTTGACGCGGACCAGTTGCTCGCGTGCGCGACCGAAGCCGGCTGCAAGGTCGAGCTTCATGTTGCGGGACGCCACGCGACCGGTCACATCGACGCCGTGTTCAGTCCGCTCGCAATGAATCGGACGGGCCGCGGGCCAATCCCGAGGCGCACTCTTGGAGGCGGCGCCGCGCATCGCCGGCGCTGGACCAACAACCCGCTGCAATCCGCCTTCGCGCGAAAGATGGTACCGCAGGTCCGCGCCTTCCTTGCCCAGCGTTTGCCGGCCTACATGATCCCGGCGCGCTTCCTGCTGCTTGACGCGCTGCCCATGACGGTTAGCGGCAAGATCGACCGCCACCGCCTGCCGAAGATAGACGGCATGCGGCCTGAACTCGGAGCTGAGTACGTTGCCCCATCGACGGCTGCCGAATTGCGGCTCGCCGCCATCTGGGGCGAAATATTGCGGCTTGAGCAGGTAGGCATCAACGACAATTTCTTTGAGCTCGGCGGTGACTCCATCCTCGGCATCCAGGTCGTCAGCCGCGCGCGTGAGGCGGGGCTGTCGATCGAGCCGAACGACATCTTCGTCCACAAGACACTGGCCCTGCTCGCTCGCGCCGCGAAGCCGACCGAATCCGTTGAAGAGGACGTTGATGAAGAAGAGGACGTTGGGGGGTTCGCCCGTCATATCAAGGCGGAGGACCTGGTCACGTTGATGTCGCGCCTCAACCGTGGGCAGGGGGGCCAAGATTGAATACGAACAGCGTTGACGTTGAAGACTTCTGGCCACTGGCGCCGCTCCAGGCGGCGATGCTGGTCGCCAGTCTRCGTGCGCCGGAAAGCGGCGTCTTCATCCAGCAGGAGGTGATGTCGCTGCCGGAGCCCGTCGATGCGCACGCGTTCCAGGCGGCGTGGCACGAACTGCTTCGGCGCACGCCTGCACTGCGCACATCCTTCCACTGGCAAGACCTTGAGCAGCCGGTGCAAGTTGTTCACCGTCACGTCGCGCTGGCTTTCGAACAGCTCGACTGGCGACATCTCGACGCGGCCGCCTTCGAAGCTCAGCTGGCAGGGTACCTGGGGGACAGCCGCCGGGCGGGCTTCGTGCTCGATCGTCCACCGTTGATGCGGCTGGCGCTGATCCGCGGCCGTGCCGGACAAGTGAGATTTGTCTGGCAGTTTCATCACATCCTGCTCGACGGATGGAGTGCGCAACTGCTGGCAGCGGAGATGATCGAACATTATCGCGCGCTGGTCCGCAACGCGCCCTACCAGCCTCCGGTGCGACGCTCGCTACGCCACTACATCGACTGGCTGGCCACGCGCGACCTCGAAGCAGCGCGCGAATATTGGGCCGACGTGCTTCGTGGCTACGACGAGCCGGTGGAGATCGGCCTGCCGCGGCCCCCTGGCCGAGCGGCTCTTGCAGATGCAGACAACGAGGTCAGCGGCAACCTCGATGCAGGGGAATCGGAGCGGCTCAGGGCGTTCGCACGCCAGCACGGCCTGACGTTGAACACCGTACTGCAGGGTGCGTGGGCTTTGCTGCTCGGCCACTATACGGACCGCGACGATGTGGTTTTCGGTGCCGTCGTTTCCGGGCGACCGCCTGAGGTTCCTGGCATCGAGCAGATGATCGGTCTCTTCATCAACGCGGTCCCGGTGCGGGTGCGCGTGGATCCGCAGGCAGCACTGGTGCCATGGCTCAAGGATTTGCAGAGTGCGCAGGCACGCGGCTCGGCTTTCCACCACCTCGACAGCGCCGAACTGCAACGCTGCTGCGAGATCGCCCCTGATCGACCTCTGTTCGACACGCTGGTGGTGTTCGAGAATTTCCCGCAAGCGGCGGCCAAGCTCGAATCCACGACCGGCGGCGTCGACTTGGCGCGTGCCAATGTGCCGCTCAGCTTGCTCGCTGTTCCGGGTGATCGGCTGCAGCTCAAACTGCGGTTCGACCGTAGCCGTTTCCATGGCGATGACATGGGAGCTCTTATCGAGCATCTGCTCAACCTGCTGCGGGGCATATGCGCTGCGCCCTTTGCAACTCTGGCGACCTTTTCGCCGCTCTCCGATGCTGAACGCCGGCGGCTGATCGAAGAACCAAACGTCGGCGATGCCGATGCATGCGTGGATCTGGACCCGCTCGAATTGTTGCGGGGTCTGGCGCGCGACAAAGGCACGGCTCCGGCCTTCATCGCCGACGATCGTGTGCTCGACTTCGACACGTTGGAGCGCGCGTCGTCGCGGCTCGCACGACGGTTACGCGACCTGGGTGTGGATCGCGGCGTGCCGGTCGCCGTGTCTGCACCCCGATCGTTGGAGCAAGTTGTGGCCTTCTACGCCGTGCTGAAGGCGCACGGCGTCTATCTGCCGCTCGATCCGGGCTATCCCAGGCACCGCCTGGAACAGATGCTGGCGGACGCCAAGCCGGCCGTGCTGCTGGCAACCGGCCCAACGCCGCCGGACGGACCGGCAACCGTGATCGACATCGGCGACGTCCTCGAACCCTGCAGCGACGATGCGGCAAACGACGGACCGGTCTGTTGGCGGCGCGACGACCCCGCCTATATCGTCTTCACATCAGGCTCGACGGGCCGGCCGAAAGGAGTGCTGGTTCAATGGGGCCAGGTGTCGAACCGGCTCGCATGGATGTGGCAGGCCTATCCCTTCGCCGCCAACGAAATGGCCTGTCAGCGTACCGCGATCAACTTTGTCGATTCGCTGTGGGAGCTGTTGGGCGCCACGCTGCAAGGTGTGCCGACCACGATCGTTTCCGAGCAGATCGCAACGGATGCTTCCGCGTTGATCCGCCTGCTGGCATCGCGCGGCGTCACAAGGCTGTGGCTGGTGCCGTCGCTGCTTAAGATGATGCTCGAGGCGCAACCGGACCTCGGGCGGCACTTGCCGCACCTGCTGTTCTGGGTTTGCACCGGCGAGCCGCTCCCGGCAGACCTCTACCACCAGTTCCGACGACACCATGCGGAGGCGACGCTCTACAATCTTTACGGGACTTCGGAAATCTGGGACGCCACTTGGTTCGATCCCGATCAAGAGCCTCCCGTGCTGGGCGTCGTCCCGATCGGTCGACCGATCACCGGCGTGCGTGCCTATGTGCTCGACAGCAAGCTGCGCCCCGTTCCGCTTGATGTGGCGGGCGAGCTGTACATTGGCGGCGCAGGTGTCGCGCTTGGATATCTCGGGCCCACCGAACTGACGCGCGAGCGCTTTGTGGGCGACCCTTTTGCAGGCAGCAAGGCGGCACGAATGTATCGCACCGGGGACCTGGCCCGGGTGCAGCGCGACGGCTTGATTGTCTGCCTCGGCCGGCGCGACCAGCAGATCAAGTTGCGTGGCTTCCGGATCGAACCGGCTGAAGTCGAGGCGGTTCTTCGCCAAGCCCCCGAAGTCAGCGATGCCATGGTTGTGCTGCGGGAGGATCGCCTGGTTGCCTATGTCGCTGCGCCCGCATCAAGCTTCGGTGCCCGGCGATTGTTGGCCGGGTTGCGGGAACGGCTTCCGCACGCGTTCCTGCCGGCAGTCATCGTGCGTTTCGACGCGCTGCCGCTGACGCCCAACGGCAAGCGCGACAGACTGGCGCTGCCGCCGCCGGGAGAGCTGCCGGATACTGGCGATGCCAATCCAGTGCTGCCATTTGAAAAGGAGGTCCAGGCGTGTTTCGCGCAGGTGCTGCAGCTGCATCTGGTGACGCTTGACGCAGACTTCTTCCTCGATCTCGGCGGGCATTCGCTGGCGGCCTTGCGCGTCAGTTCACGACTGTCACGCCAACTCGGAACCGATGTGCCGGCGGGAGCCGTGTTTGACCACCCGTCTGTCCGCCAGCTTGCCGGTTGGATCGCGGAGCGCCAGGCCGCGACACCGGAAGCCAGCGACGACGAGCTGTTGGAGCTGTTGACGTCGCTGCCGGCGGCCGAGCGCGAGGCGCTGCTCGCCTCGCGAGAACCAGCTGAATCGAGAGGGGCGCCTTGAACAGTCTGCAAAACCGTATCACCGCAATGACCCCGGAGCAGAAGCGCTCGCTGCGCGAGCACCTCATTCGGGTTCGGCCGGCGCAGGAAATTCCCGTCCAGCCGCGCGACGGGCGCGACTTCCCGCTTTCACACTCGCAAGATCGCCTGTGGTTCCTCGACCAACTCGTTCCGGGCAATCCATTCTACAATATCTCGATTGCGCAGAGGCTGCCGTTTGTCCCGCTCCAGCGTTACCTGGAAAAGGCACTGTCGACGGTAGTCGCCCGCCATGAGGCGCTGCGCACCGTGTTCCCGCTCGTCCGAGGGCAGCCGGTGCAGCGCATTCTGCCTGCAACGACCATGCGATGCGAGATCGACGACCTCAGCTGCGAGCCGGATCCGGAGGCGCGCGCCGCGCAGATTGCCTCGGCTGCCAGCCAGCAGCCTTTCGACCTTGCCGAAGGCCCGCTTCTGCATTGTCGGCTGTTGGAGCTTTCTGCCGGTGAATCACTGCTGCTGCTCGTGATCCATCACATCGTCGCCGACGGATGGTCGCTGGAGAAATTGCTGGCCGAAATCGGCCAGGTCTATTCCGAGCTGTTGACCGGCCGGCTTCCGTCCCTGCCACCATTGCCGGTGCAGTATGCCGACTTTGCCGTCTGGCAACGCGAGGCAATGTCCGGTGAACGGATGGCTCAGCACCGCAAATACTGGGTGCAGCGGCTGGAGGGCATGCAGCAACTCGAGCTGCCCACGGACCATCCTCGTCCCGCCCGGCCAAGTTATCGCGGGGCGCGCGCACCGATCACCATCGACGCAGCCGCAACCGCGGCCGCCGAAGCACTGGCGCGCCGCCTGCACACCACACGCTTCACCGTGCTGTTTGCCGCTTTTGCCGCGCTGCTGCACCGGCTCGCGGGACAGGACGAGGTGACCATCGGCACTCCGATGGCGGCGCGTCCCTATTCCGAGCTCGAAGACGTCGTCGGCTTTTTTGCCAACACCGTGGTTTTGCGGCTGGATTTCAGCGGCAGCTGCAGCTTCGAGGAAGCGGTGGAGCGTACGCATGCGCGGCTGCGTGAGGCGCAGAACCACCAGGACCTGCCCTTCTCCATGGTGGTGGCGGCCCTTGCGCCCGAACAGGATCTGTCGCGCAACCCGCTGTTTCAAGTTTCGTTCCAGGTGCTCTCTTCCAGCCAGGTGCGCAGGACGATCACGGATGCCGCGCCGGCGTTCAACTTCGCGCGTGGCACTTCTGCCTTCGACCTTACCCTGCAGCTTACCGAAACGGCATCGTGCCTGATCGGCGAACTGGAATACGCTACCGATCTCTTTCAGCAGGCGAGCGCCGAACGACTGGTGGAGCGCTTCCTGCGACTACTTTGCGCGGCACTGGCCGATCCCGAAGCGTCGGTGGCGGATCTGCCGCTGATGGATGCCGCCGAACTGCGTCAGTTGGAAGCCTGGTCGCGAGGCCCTGTGATGCCGTCGGCCGAAACCGACCTGTGCGGGCTGTTCGAAGCACAAGCGCGTCTGAGCCCGGACGCAGTCGCCTGCCAGGCACCCGACGGACGCCTCAGTTATGCGGAGCTCGACGGCGGCGCCAACAGTCTCGCTCATCAACTCATCGCACACGGCGTGGAGCCCGGCGATTGCGTCGGGGTCGCGATCGAGCCGTGCACGTACCTGCCGATGGCACTGCTCGCCGTGCTCAAGGCCGGCGCTGCCTATGTGCCTCTGGGGTCTGAATTGCCAGTTCAGCGCGCCCGCGATATGCTCGTCGATGCAGGGGCGACGGTGCTTCTTGTCTCCAAGGGCACGGAATCCGACTTGCAAACGGGGCTCACCTCGATCGCGGTGGATCGCGAACCACCGCAATCCGGCGTAACGCCCCCGAAGGTGCGGCGCGACGCCGAGAGCCCGGCCTACATATTGTTCACTTCCGGTTCCACCGGACGGCCCAAGGGCGTCTCGGTGCCGCATCGTGCATTGCTCAACTACCTCCGCTGGTGCATGAGCGTCTATCCGGTGAACGATGGCGAAGGGGCACCGCTGTGCACTTCGATCACCGCCGACATGTCGGTCACCACGCTTTTCGTGCCGCTCTTGTGCGGCAAGACCGTGTTCTTGCTGCCAGCCGGGGGCGGCCTCGAAGCGCTCGAGGAAGCGCTTCACTCGGGCCGGCGCTACAGCTTTGTCAAATTGACCCCAAGCCACCTCGAAGGTTTGCGCCAGCTTGCGGCAGGGCGGGCGCCCGCCTGCGCAACCGGCTGTTTCATCGTTGGGGGCGAAGCCTTGCACGGCGAGACGCTGGAGCCCTGGCGCACGCACATGCCGGGATTGCTGATCGTCAATGAGTACGGGCCAACAGAAACCACGGTTGGTTGCTGCGCGCATTTTCTGCGCGCCGGCGACATTCGACCGGGCCCGGTGCCGATTGGCCGTCCAATCGCCCTCACGCGGTTGAATGTGTGTAACGGGTCCGGTGCGCCGGTCCCGGTCGGGGTGGTTGGCGAACTGCGAATTGGCGGCGCCGGCGTTGCGCTGGGCTATGTCGGTCAGGCCGGTCTCACCGCGGAGCGTTTCGTACGCGGACCGGACGGAGCCCTGGTCTACCGTTCAGGAGACCGAGTGCGGCACCGTCGTGATGGCACGCTCGAATACCTCGGCCGCGCCGACAATCAGATCAAGTTGCGTGGCCACCGTGTCGAGCCAGATGAGGTGGAGGCTGCATTGCGCACACACCCGGCGGTGGCCGAAGCGGCCGTGGTGCTGCATCACGCCGGGCCGGGTGATGACCGGCTGCATGCGGCATTGCTGCTTGCGCCGGGGTGCGACCTCGATCAGGCCGACTTGACCGGGACTTTTCGCAACCATCTCCAGGATAAACTGCCGCCGTTCATGATCCCGAGCGCCTTCAAGGTCGTCGAAGAGATCCCGCTCACCGCCAATGGCAAGGCAGACCGCGATCGTATCGCCGGGATGCTTGCCGGCGCCGCCCCGAGGCAGCGGCGGCACGCGACTCCGCAAACCGCCCTTGAAACATTGCTCGTCAGGTGCTTCTGCGACGTGTTGAAGGTCCCGGAAGCCGGCGCGACCGACGATTTCTTTGCCGATCTCGGAGGCCACTCGCTATTGGCTACGCGACTGGTTTCGCAACTGCGAGAGCTGCTGCAGATCGAGATTCCGCTGCGTCGAGTGTTCGAGGCCCGATGCGCACGCGAGCTTGCACGCGCGATTGCCCCTGACGATTCGGCGCGGCAGCGGTTGGAAGCGGCCGCAGCCATCGTGCTCCAGGTGCTTGAAATGAGCGATGCCGATGTACGCCAACAATTGCATGAGCAAGGAGATGGCGCATGCGTGTGATGCTAGATGTGTTCTCCGGTCGTCCCAACCCGACATGGCAGGTGCCGCCGGCTTTGGCCCAACATTTCAGGCAGCTGATGTCGCGCCAGGGAGGGCCGGCTTCTGCCACCCCGATGCCGGCGCTTGGCTATCGCGGCCTGCTTGTCGGGAGTGGTCCGGAAGACGCCGACGCGCCCGCAGCCTTTTATGTCGGCGTGCCACCGCCTGCGACAGTGGAGACCAGGGAGGAGCTCGTCTCCGCACGACGGGCGCCGCTGCCGGATTACGAGCGCGAGGCCGTTTTGGCGCTGTTGGAAAGCGCCCGACCGATCGTTGCGCGTACAGTGATCGATGAAGCAGCGCGCTGCGTCGAATGGCGGGGCGACGGGGTGGCACCACGTGCTGGCCGCAGCGCCGCGCTACGCGCCAGCCACGCGGACGCGGCCACAGCTGCCGAACAGCCGGAGGTCGGCCCGCCCTGTGAGCCGATCCTCGCCGCTTATAGCCCCTGGTTCTGGAACACAGCTTCCGTGCGCCTTCGCAACAATTGCTACAATTATGCCAGCAACTATGTTTCCAATTTCGTGGCGCAGCCCGGACGCAGGGTTGGCCGCCAGTATGACGAGTTCAGCTGCGAGGCGGTTGCGCGAGCTGCAATCGCCGATGGGTTCAGGGCCAACTGCGACGGCCCGGCGCGGCTGGCGGCGCTGGCTGTTTGGCCGGGACACGATTTCCATTGGTACCGCTCGCATGGCGCCTTCTGGGCCCACAAGCTGGGCATCTACAGTGCCCGCAATGTCGACAACCAGGGCCGCGTCATTGCCGGCGCACTGACGCCGGCGACGTGCGACCGCGGCCCCTACACACAATTTTGCAGCTATCTGTTCGTACCGCCGGGAGTGGAGGTCTTGTAGTGCGCGTGGTGTTGGACATGTTCTCTGGAAGGCCGAATCCTACGTTCGGGCTGGCACCCAATGAGGCCGCGGAACTGGCCGCCCGGGCGCGGGCGTTGTCGGTTCCAAGCGTCGCGCCGCCCGGGCCTCAGGCGGGCTGGCGCGGGTTCGTCGTCCTGGGCGACGGCCTGCCCGGTTCTGAACCGATCTTACTGCGGGTCAAGGAGAAGGTGGTCGAGATGCAAGGTGGCGCCTGGCAGGACAGCACCGGTATCGAGGCGTTGCTTGAGACGTCTGCGCGACGTCATGGCTATGGCGCGTTACTGGATGAAGCGCGCAAACGGACCAACTCTGGAGCTGTATCATGAACCCGGAGCAACAATCGCCTTGGCAATGGACCCATGACGGTCCCCAACTCGACTTCGCCCGCGCTTTCGCACGCTTTCGCGGCGTCCTCGAATCCGCCTGGACATCGCCAGAGGATGGCGCGGCCGTTGCCGAGACCTTCGCCCGCTGCGCCGAGGCGATGCAGGAGCCGCTCCAGGCCCCCGAGGCGGCGGAACGCATAGCTCAGTCATTTGCCACCTATCACGAGGCGCTGCGTGCGGCGACACTGACGCCGGAAGCGCGAAGGATGGTGCGGGAGGCACTGCACGAATACGTGGCCGACCTCATCAAGGCTTGGGCTGCGGTCCCGCCTGACAATTTGGCGGCTGCGGATCTTGTGGCGATCGCGCAAAGCATGAGCTGGATCGCCAATGTGGCGGTCGACATCGAAAATGCCTGAGCCGCCGGACGTCGGCAAGGTCGACTTGTGGCTGCTCGACGTGCGGCCGTGCATTGCGGCAGAAGCCGATGCGCTGGAGCTGCTCGACGATGAAGAACGCGGGCGCGCGGTGCGGCTGCGTTGCCCCCGGGCGCGGGCACAATTCGTGCGCACGCGAGCGGGATTGCGTCGCATCCTGGCGAGTTACCTGGCGGTGCAGCCACAGTCCGTCCCCTTTGCGTATGGCGCTCACGGCAAGCCTCGGTTGCCGTGCGAACGGTTGCGCTTCAATGTTTCGCATGCGGGTGGGGCGGCGCTTCTCGCATTTGCATCTGAGTGCGAGGTCGGCGTCGATCTGGAACGCATCGAGACCATCGATGCCGCCGAAATCCTGACGACATGGGCATCGCCACGCGACTATGCCGCCTGGAGAGCCTCCTCCCCCGGCGACCGCCTGGCCGCCCTCTACCGCGGCTGGGTGCGCAAGGAGGCGATACTCAAGGCGTGGGGTTGCGGATTTTCCGTGGCGCCTCAAGAGCTTGACGTACCCATGAGTGCGAGGGCCGGGGAACATATCGTCGTCGGTGCGGCCTTGCACCGTCCCAACTGCCGAGTTCTCGATGTGCCGGTAGGCAGTTCCTGGACTGCGGCGCTCGCAGTCGAAGGCGGGGCACCTTGTACGGCCTCGTTCATGGTCCAGCCTGCGTAAGACCGACCCGGCTGTCTCGAAAGATGCCCAGCAATTTGGTTCTGGAGAACAGCTTTCCTTGACGGGAGCGGCTAAGCGACCAATGTACGGAGGCCTTCTTGTCTGCAGGAACYTTTGCTTATGACCGCCTCGATCTACGATATTCCGTTCAGCCGCGCCGACGGCTCAACAACAAGCCTTCGTGCATATGCCGACAGCGTCCTTTTGATCGTCAACGTCGCCTCCAAATGCGGCTACACCAACCAGTATGATGGGCTGGAGGCGCTCTACGGGTCGTACCACGAGCGTGGCCTGGCGGTGCTCGGCTTTCCGGCCAATGACTTCGCCGGCCAGGAACCGGGCACCGACGCCGAAATCCAGGACTTCTGCCGGCTGACCTATGGTGTCGAATTCCCTGTGTTCGCCAAGATCGTGGTCAAGGGACCACAGAAGCATCCGCTCTATCAAGCGTTGATCGAGGCGCTGCCGAAGGCTGTCTTCCAACCGGGTAGCAAACTGGCTGCCCGGATGGCCGGGAAAGGTGCCGCTCCCGGACCCGACGAGGTGAGTTGGAACTTCGAGAAGTTTCTGGTCGACCGCAAGGGGAACGTTGTCGCCCGCTTTGGCTCCGACATCGAGCCGCAGGACGAGGCGATCGTCGGCCCTCTCCGCAAGCTCCTGGCGGTGTGACGCGAGATACAGCCTGCTGGGTGCGGCCCTTCCATGGCTGCGTGCTGCAAGGTTTTTGGCACCGCTGCGTTGCAGCTTCAGTGGTAATGCCACCCATCTAACGCGAGGAGAGTAGGCCATGGATCTGCAACTGGACGGAAAACGCGCCCTGGTCACCGGCGGCAGCAAGGGAATTGGTCGTGCCATCGCCCGGCAGTTGGCCCTGGAAGGCGTCGATCTCGTCATCGCCGCACGCAACGTTGCCGATGTGGACATTGCCGCGCGCGAACTGGCTGCGGAGACCGGACGCAAGATCGTCGGACTGACCGTCGACACACAGGACGACAGCTCGGTCAGAGCGCTGGTGGCCGCAACGGTCGCGGCGCTCGGCGGCCTCGACATTCTGGTCAACGCCGCGGCCAAACCGGGCGGGCAGGCACCGCCGCCGAAACTGGCCGAGATCACCGACGACCTGTTCTGGGATGACGTGAACGTCAAGGTGATGGGCTATCTTCGCATGGCGCGCGAGGCTGCTCCTCACATGGCTGCCGCAGGCTGGGGCCGAATTATCAACATAAGCGGCCTCGCAGCGCGCCAGACCGGCTCGATCATCGGCTCGATCCGCAATGTTGCCGTCTCTGCCCTGACCAAGAACCTTGCCGACGAATTGGGCCCCAAGGGGATCAACGTGACGGTGGTCCATCCTGGCCTGACCCGCACCGAAAAGACCGCTCCCCTGGTCGCCGCTCGCGCGGCTTCGGCAGGCGTTTCGCCCGAGGAGATCGAACAGCGTCTTGCCGCTGATGTCACGATCGGTCGCCTCGTCGATATGGCCGAGATCGCCAACGTCGTTGCATTCCTCGCTTCGCCGCGAAGCGTTGCCATCAACGGCGACGCGATCGCATGCGGCGGCGGGGTCAAGGGGCCGATACACTATTAGCCGGCAACGGCCGGCGGCTGTTGCAGTCGGCTACTTGTGCATCAAAAATTCTCCACCCAAGGCCGCAATTCAATCTCCCACGTCCAGGCGCTTCGATGCTGCTGATGGATCGCGAGATAGGCTTCGGCGATCGCGTCCGGCGAAAGCCAACGGTCGGGCGGGGTCGAGTCTGGCGACCGCCCCGGGTCACTGGATGCTATGCCGCCATCGATGACGAAATGCGCCACATGGATGTTCTTTGGCGCAAGCTCGCGCGCCATCGACTGCGCCAGCCCACGCAGACCAAACTTCGGCATTGCGAAACCGGCGGAATTGGCAAAGCCCTTGACGCTGGCCGTGGCTCCCGTGAACAGGATCGATCCGGCGCCCGCGGCCTGCAACCGACGTGCTGCTTGCTGACCGAACAGAAAGCCGCCATAGGCACCCACGAGCAGTGCTCTTTTCACCTCCTCCGGATCGAGATCGGCAATGCCGCCGCGCACGCGGCCGGCCGCATTGAAGATCGCAAGCGAGAGCGGGCCGATGCCATCCACCGCACGGAACAGGTTTTCCACCGATGCCGGGTCCGACACGTCGGTTGAGATCACCTCGGCCCCGGTCTCGGTGGCAAGCGCGTCGAGCTTCGCAACATTGCGCGCCGCCAGCACCAGCTTGAATCCTTGGCGGCTGAATACCCTCGCCAACGAGGCGCCAAGGCCGGATCCCACGCCTGCGATAACGGCAACTTTGCTTGTCATGGTTTTCTCCGGGGTTGCGCCTTTGTGATGGGGATAAGCCCTCAGTCAGGCAGATGAATAGCTCGCTGGTTGTAAAGGATCTTGCGGATGTGGGCCTGTTCCTCCGGCGTAAGCTTGCTCTGGTCGGTTGACAGGTCGGCGCCCACCGCCAGGCCACGCTGCACGCCCGGGCGGGCGCCGACCTCCTCGAACCAGCGTTTGAAATGCCTGAACTCATTGATGTCCTGGCCCTGTGCCTGCCAGTTGACGGTCCAAGGATAGCTGATGATATCGGCGATGGTGAAGTCTTCACCTGCAAGGTAGCGGCGATCGCGAAGTCGCATATTGAGGACGCCGTAGAGCCGGTTTGCTTCGTCGGTGAAGCGGCGCACCGCATAGGACTGGTCGCCTTCCCTGTCGCCCAGCCTGCGGAAATGACCCGCTTCGCCCAGCTTCGGCCCCTGGTTGGCCATCTGCCATATCACCCACTGCGCGACATCGTACTTGGTGCGCAGGTCCTGCGGCCAGAGCTTGCCGGTCTTCTCCGCAAGATAGAACAGGATCGCGCCGGACTCGAACACGCCGATGGGCGCGCCGCCGCCTTTCGGTTCGTTATCGACGATGGCCGGCATGCGGTGGTTGGGATTGAGCTTTAGGTATTCAGGCGTGAACTGGTCACCATGTGAGATGTCCACAGGCTTCAGTGCGTAAGGCGTGCCTGTCTCTTCCAGGAAGATCGAGATTTTTTTTCCGTTGGGCGTCGGCCAGTAATAGAGATCGATCATGCTGCGTCCTGCCTGCACTGTTGGGGAAGCGGCATCAGCTTCGCGCCATTCGCTCATGAAGCAAGCTAGACGAAATCGGGTTCCGGTTCACGAAGCGACGATCTACGGATGCACGATTTTGAGGAAAAATTGTCTGTACGAGGACGGAGGCTGAGCAAGCGTCAGGACGCGCTTGACCGTGGCCCGCGGGCAGCTACGGCACCAGCGCCGCCTAAKCTGGAATAAACACCGTCAGCCTGATGCCGGATATGGACAGTTTGCTTACGTTAGCCGTGCTCGCGTGGTGCGCGGCGTGGCCAGGAGCAGGCTCGTTTCGCTGCCCGTTATGCCGGCAATCAATCGGATGCGCCGTAGCACAGCATCGAAATCTGTCAGTGATGCCGTCCCGAGTTCGACCACCAGATCCCACCGGCCATTGGTGGTGTGGATGGTCGAGACTTCCGGGAAGCCGCCCAGCGCCCGGACCACGCGGTCGGCGGCATGGCCCTCGATCTCGATGAGCATGATACCGCGGATGCGCTGATCGACAGCGTCGGCGCGCAGCACCACCGTGTACCCGATGATGTCGCCGGACCGTTCCAGGCGCTCCATACGCGCCCTGACCGTGGCGCGCGAGACGCCCAGATCGACGGCGAGATCCGACACGCTGCGCCGCGCGTCATGCCGCAGCAAGGTTACGAGCCGTTCGTCCAGTGTATCCATCAGCTTACCATTTTGACCAGTTCTGCTGCCAATACGATAAACAATGCATTTCGAATTGCCAATTCTGCCTGTTCATATCGCCGGCTCGCCATGGTTCTCTCGCGGCATTCGAACTTGGCCGTGGGAAAAACAATGCGTTGCAAAATCGTCGGGGCACCGGTGCAGGACGGCGCTGGCAGAATGGGCTGCGAAATGGGGCCGAGCGCCCTGAGGACCGCCGGACTTGTTGAAGTGCTGTCCGGCCTCGGCCACGCTGTCGAGGATATGGGCGCCGTACAGGCGATGCCGGCGAGACGCATTTCGCATGGCAATCTGGCGCTGAAGGCCCTGCCCGAAATATCGGCCTGGACATCCGCCATTGCCGCGGCCGCCTATGCGGCGAGCGAGGACGCCATGCCGATCTTTCTCGGCGGCGACCACTCGATCTCGGCCGGGACCGTGTCGGGTCTCGCCCGCCGCGCCGCTGAGACCGGGCGGCCGCTGTTCGTGCTGTGGCTCGACGCGCACCCGGACTTCCACACGCTCGACACCACCGCCAGCGGCAATCTGCACGGCGTTCCGCTCGCTTACGCCAGCGGCCAGCCGGGTTTCCACGGCTATTTTCCGGATCTACCGGCAGCGGTCGATCCCAAGCGTATCTGCACAATGGGCCTGCGCAGTGTCGACCCGGCCGAGCGCAGCGCGCTCAACCAGGCGGGCGTGACCGTGCACGACATGCGCGCCATAGACGAGCATGGCATCGCGCCGCTGCTGCGCGCCTTCCTGGCGCGGGTGTCCGATGAAAACGGGCTGCTGCATGTCAGTCTCGACGTTGATTTCCTCGACCCGTCGATCGCGCCCGCAGTCGGCACCACGGTTCCCGGAGGCGCGACGTTCCGTGAGGCGCATCTGGTGATGGAGATGCTGTCCGACAGCGGCCTCGTCTCCAGCCTGGACCTGGTCGAGCTGAATCCTTTTCTGGACGAGCGTGGCCGCACCGCAACGCTGATGGTCGACTTGACGGCGAGCCTGATGGGCCGCCGCATCATGGACCGGCCGACCCGCAGCCATTCCGGGAGCTTTTGATCATGACCACGGCAAAGCTGAACATCGTCCCCTTCGTCAGCGTCGACCGCATGATGAAGCTGGTTAATGTCATCGGTGTCGAGCGCTTCCTGACCGAACTCGCTGGCTACATCGAGGAAGACTTCCGTCGCTGGGACCTGTTCGACAAGACGCCGCGCATCGCCTCGCATAGCCATGACGGCGTCATCGAGCTGATGCCGACAAGCGATGGTCGCCTCTATGGCTTCAAATATGTCAACGGCCATCCGAAGAACATGCGCCAGGGTCTGCAGACGGTCACGGCCTTCGGCGTACTCGCCGATGTCGGCAGCGGCTATCCGATGCTGCTCACGGAAATGACCATCCTGACTGCCCTGCGCACCGCCGCCACGTCCGCTGTCGCAGCCAAGTATCTGGCACCGAGCGGCGCGCGCACCATGGCCATCATCGGCAATGGCGCGCAGTCGGAATTCCAGGCGATCGCCTTCAAGGCGCTGACCGGCGTCGACCGGCTGAGGCTCTACGACATCGACCGCTCCGCCTCGCGCAAATGCGCCAAGAACCTGGCTGGCATGGGATTTGACATCACCATCTGCGAAACCGGACAGGAAGCGGTCGAAGGTGCCGGGATCATCACGACCGTTACCGCAGACAAGCAGTGCGCCACCATTCTCACCGACAACATGGTCGGCTCCGGCGTCCACATCAACGCCGTCGGCGGCGACTGCCCCGGCAAGACCGAACTGCACAGGGACATCCTGCTGCGCTCGGACATCTTCGTCGAATTCCCGCCCCAGACACGCATCGAGGGCGAGATCCAGCAGCTGGATCCCGACCATCCGGTGACCGAGCTCTGGCAGGTGATCGCCGCCAAGACCCAAGGCCGCCGAGACGCCAAGCAGATCACCCTGTTCGATTCCGTCGGCTTCGCGATCGAGGATTTTTCCGCGCTACGCTATGTGCGTGACCAGTTGCAGGCGACTGGCCTCTATGAGGAACTCGACCTGCTCGCTGATCCGGATGAACCACGCGACTTGTTCGGCATGCTGCTAAGAGCAGCCATGCAGCCGGCAGCATAAACAAGGCTCATCTCGAGAACAGCAGGTCTCTGCCTTGCCAGCCGAGCCAGATTTCCTTTTACGTTTGAACAGAAGTTTAGACGCTCAGGGAAATGGATCGAAGGTGCGCAAAAGACAGTTCTTTACGATCCGTTAACCGCGTCGATACTTTGGCGCAAATTTCCGTTACGGAAGCCAAAAACC
>NZ_JBFULQ010000055.1:0-20011 GCF_054049815.1 Mesorhizobium sp. P5_C1
GTCTTGCGGCGCTCGATGACCTGCGACAGGCTGGCCTCGGAGGTCTTGTAGCGCTGGTCGAGGACTTCCTTCTGCGCCTTCAGGATGCCGACAATGGTGTCGGACTTGGCCAGCAGTTCCTGCAGGTTGCCGGCCAGCGACATGTTGCGGACGCGATCGGTGCGCATGCGCTGCTTGCTCTGGCTGGAGAACATGCCGACGAAGTTTTCCCAGCCGGTGTAGTTCTTCATGCTTTCGAATTCGGCGCCGAAGACGTTGGTGGCGTCCTCCAGCCCGATGATCAGGTCGGCGATATTGCCTTCCATCACCTTCTGCTGTTTCAGCACATCCTCGATGCGGGCGTTCTCGATGTCGAAATTGGCGTCGCCGATCTTCTTGTCGGCGGTGGCCAGCGTATCAAGCACGGTGCCGGACTGCTCGATCTTGGTGCGCATGTCCTGCACGACCTGCTTGGTCTTGGCAATTTCGGCATCGAAATTCTGCAATGTCGCCATTGGGGCCTCCCGCTTCGGCATCACGTCGCTGGTCGCGAACAGCGGCGAATATATGTGGGGCATCCGGGGATTGAAAGACGCAAGACAAGACCCGCCCCGAAAACAAAAGAATTCGCCACTGTCTTGAAAGGTAGTGAAGGCGTGGTCATGGCGTGATTAGCTTACAGTCAAGCGTAGTTCAACTGTCATTGAACTTCTGTGCCGGCAAAGCAGTCAATCTCCGCTGGCGCGGACGCTCGGAATGCCAGTTGCGGGCGTAACATATCCGGCCAAGCCTGCGTCGTCATGCAACGCAGCCGGCTGTTGCTCAGGGCTTGGGATCGGCCTTCAGATAGGCAATGACATTGGCGATGTCGTCGTCGTTGGTCAGGCCGGCAAATGCCATCTTGTTGCCGGGCACCTTGAGCCGAGGCGCCTTGAGATATTCGGCGAGGTTGGCTTCATCCCAGACTAGGCCGCCAGCACCGGCGCTCTTCATCGCCTCGGAGTAGTGACCAAGGAAGCTCTCGGCACTGCCGGCGGTGCGTCCAACGACGCCCAGCAGATGCGGGCCGACCTTGTCACGGTCGGTGGCCGCTTCATGGCAGGAGATGCACCGGTTGAAGACATGCTTGCCCAGTGCCGGGTCGCCGCCGGCATGAGCGGCAAGCGATGTGGCTAGGAGAACAATGCTGGCAGACGAAGCGGCTCGAAACATGGCTGACCCCGGAGAGCTCTGGCTGGCGGTCTTATAGGACCGAGGCCTTAACAAACGCTGCATCGCCAAGGGATTGGGAAATTGCCAGATCCGGCCGCACCGGGCAGAGGCGTTTTGTCTTTATGCATGTCGTTGTCCCAAGACCACTGCGCACTTTGGGTGACATGCATTGGGCCGCCGGCCCGTCAGGCCCGGGTGAAGCCGATGAAGTCGTCGGGCGCGGCGCGGCCCATCTCTTCCTCCCAGTGACGGCGGCAGAGCGAGACATAGACGTCCTTGCCGATCGCCACCTGCTCGCCCTGACGTGCCACCTTGCCGTCGGGGCCGAGCCGCACCACCATCGTCGCCTTGCGGCCGCAGCGGCAGATGGTGCGCACCTCGCGCAAATCGTCGGCAATCGCCAGCAG
The DNA here is from genome assembly GCF_054049815.1 of Mesorhizobium sp. P5_C1. Taxonomy (NCBI): domain Bacteria; kingdom Pseudomonadati; phylum Pseudomonadota; class Alphaproteobacteria; order Hyphomicrobiales; family Phyllobacteriaceae; genus Mesorhizobium; species Mesorhizobium sp. P5_C1. The sequence goes on from NZ_JBFULQ010000055.1 coordinate 1,599, forward strand.
CGCCCGCGAACCGGAAAACAGCTTGCCCTGGAAATCGGTGCGCAGGCCGTAGCACATGACCGGGATGTTCAGCCGGTCGGCGATGCGGGCGAGCTGCCAGACCTGCTCCTCCTCGAGGAACTGCGCCTCGTCGACGAAGACGCAATGCACGGTCGTATGCTCATGGTGATCGGCGACGCGGGCGAACAGATCGTCGCCGTCGCGGAACATCTCGGCTTCCGTCTCCAGGCCGATGCGCGACGAGATCAGGCCGCTGTCGCCCTTTCGGTAGTGGCCGGCGACGAACAGCATCGTGCGCATGCCGCGCTCGCGATAGTTGTACGACGCCTGCAACAGCATCGTCGTCTTGCCGGCGTTCATCGTCGCATAGTGGAAGTAGAGCTTGGCCATGCCGCCCTTTTAAGCCGACTTGTCCCGGCGCGGGGAGGGGGCGCCGCCGCATTCCCCCAAAAAACGACCCCCGCTCGCAAAAAACGACAGCCGCGCAATGCAAAAGCAGGAAGCGTGTCGCTGATTGGCCAGCCTGCGCCGTTGATCGTGATTGCCTTAATGCTTGAAACCACACCAGAATGGTGTTTGGCTGACGAAACAAGGCGGGCAGAGAAACCGTAACTTCGCTTCGCCTAAGAATCGCAATGGGAGAATATCTATGTCGCGCATGAATTCCTTCGTCGCCGGCCTCGGCCTGGCGGCTCTGTTGTCTACGAGCGCTGCCTTCGCCGGCGATCCGGCAAGCTGCAAGGCGGTGCGTCTTTCCGATGTCGGCTGGACCGATATCCAGGCGACGACCGGTGTCGCTTCCGTTCTGCTGACCGCGCTCGGCTACGAGCCACAGACGATCCAGCTGTCGGTGCCGGTGACCATGGCGTCGCTGAAGAACAAGGATCTTGATGTCTTCCTCGGCAACTGGATGCCGTCGATGACCAACGACATCAAGGACTACACCGCCGACGGCTCCGTCGAGACCATCAGCACGAACCTGACCGGCGCCGGCTACGGCATCGTCGTGCCGACCTATGTCGCGGATGCCGGCGTCAAGTCGCTGACCGATATCGGCAAGTTCAAGGACAAGTTCAACGGCAAGATCTACGGCATCGAGGCCGGCAATGACGGCAACCGCATCATCCTCGACATGATCAAGAACCCGAAGGACAATCTCGAAGGGTTCGAGCTGGTCGAATCCTCGGAAGCCGGCATGCTGACGCAGGCCGAGCAGTCGATGAAGAACAATGAGTGGATCGCCTTCCTCGGCTGGACGCCGCATCCGGTGATGGGCGCCATGAAGATCACCTATCTCGACGGCATGGGCGACAGCGGCTTCGGTGCTGCCACCGTGTTTACCAATGTGCGCAAGGGCTACACCACGGAGTGCCCGAATGCAGGCAAGTTCATCGCCAATCTGAAGTTCAATCTGGACATGGAAGGCCAGATGATGGACGCGATCCTCAAGGGCGGCGATGCCAACACGGTGGCGAGCGACTGGCTGAAGAAGAATCCCGGCGCGGTTGCGCCCTGGATCGCCGGCGTCACCACCTTCGATGGCGGCGACGCCGCGGCGGCGATCAAGACCGCGCTCGGAAGCTGAGCCGACTGTGATTTCGGCATGACCGAAATAAAGGGCAGCCATTCTGGAAAAGGCTGCCCTTTTTCATATCCTGTGACAAGATGACGTTGCGACAGTAGAGGCCGAGGGCAGGGCGGTCTCCTGCATGAGAGGGGCGATATGGATCCGATTTCGAAATTCATGGTCGATCACAAGATTCCGATCGGCGCCTGGGGAAAGGCGTTCTTCGGCTTCCTCACCGACAATTTCGACACTGTCTTCAGGGCCTTTTCGAATGGCCTCAATTTCCTGCTCGACGGGTTGGTCGACATCCTGCTGCTGGTGCCGCCGGTGCTGCTGGCGCTTGTCATCGCCGCCATCGCCTGGCTGCTGCAGCGCTCAAGGCCGCTCGCAATTGGCGTCTTCCTCGGCCTGATCTTCATCATCAACCAGAACCTGTGGAAGCAGACGGTGCAGACGCTGGTGCTCGTGGTGGCTGCTGCTGCGATGGCCATGGCCATCGGGGTGCCGCTCGGCATCTGGGCCGCGCACAAGCCGAAGGTCTACCGCATCATGCTGCCGGTGCTCGACCTGATGCAGACGCTGCCGACCTTCGTCTACCTGATCCCGGTACTGACGCTGTTCGGTCTAGGCAATGCGCCCGGCCTCATCGTCACCATCATCTTCGTCATCCCGACCGCGGTCAGGCTCACCCATCTCGGCGTCGTCTCGGTACCGAAGTCGATCGTCGAGGCAGGCGAAGCGTTCGGCGCCACCAAGAGCCAGCTGTTGTGGAAGGTGGAACTGCCCTCGGCGCTGCCAACCATCATGGCCGGTCTGACGCAATCGATCATGCTGTCGCTGTCGATGGTGGTGTTCGCGGCGCTGATCGGCGCTGGCGGCCTCGGCACTGAAATCAACAGGGCGCTCGGCTCGCGCCGCATCGACCTCGGGCTTGAGGCGGGCTTGGCCATCGTTGTCCTCGCCATCGTGCTTGACCGGATGACCCGCATTGCCGTTGGAGGCAAGAAATGACCGTCGCCGTCGATTTCAGAAACGTCGATATCGTCTTCGGCGCCGACCAGGCCGGGTCTCTGGCAATGATTGACGCTGGAGCCACCCGCGCCGAGATCCTCGAAAAGACCGGCAATGTGCTGGGTTGCGCAGGCGCCAGTCTGACCGTGAACGAGGGCGAGATTTCCGTGCTGATGGGCCTGTCCGGTTCGGGCAAGTCGACATTGCTGAGGGCCGTGAACCGGCTGAACGTGGTGTCGCGCGGTCAGGTGCTTGTCAAGGACGGCGACAAGACCGTCGACGTCGTCACCTGCGATGAGGTGACGTTGAGAAGGCTGCGACAGAAGCAGGTAGCTATGGTGTTCCAGCAGTTCGGCCTGCTGCCCTGGCGCACGGTCGAGGAGAATGTCGGCCTCGGCCTCGAACTCGCCGGTGTTCCGGAAGCCGAGCGCAAGGAGCGCGTCAAAAAGCAGTTGGAGCTCGTTCATCTCGACCAGTGGTCGAAGAAATACGCGCATGAGCTTTCGGGCGGCATGCAGCAGCGCGTCGGCCTGGCCCGTGCCTTCGCCACCGAGGCGCCGATCCTGCTGATGGACGAACCGTTCTCGGCGCTCGACCCGCTGATCCGCACCAAGCTGCAGGACGAATTGCTGCAGCTGCAGGCCGAGTTGAAGAAGACCATTATCTTCGTCAGCCACGACCTCGAGGAGGCGCTGAAGATCGGCAGCCATATCACCATCATGGAGGGCGGGCGCATCGTTCAGACCGGCGCGCCGGAAGACATCGTGCTGCGGCCGGCCAACGACTATGTCCGCGACTTCATCGCCAATGTGAACCCGCTGTCGGTGCTGACCGCCTGGAACGTGATGCGCGACCGTCGCGACCTGGAGCACGGCGACAATGGCTGGGTATGGCTCGACCGGCGCAAGACGACGCGCTTCAAGATCGACGACCACGGGCTGGTGGCGGCGGCCGAACGCGATGGCAAGCCGGCGGTGTGGGTGTCATGTGCCGATGTCGAGGGCCAGTCGGAGGAAGCGGCGCAAGTGTTCTGGGCCAACCCCGGTACCTCGCTGAAAACCGTGATGCTGGCCATGCATCGCTCGCAGACCGCACCCGTGGCGCTGTTCGACGACCAGTCGCGCTTTGTCGGCGCCATCGGCATCCGCGACGTGCTGAGCGCGGTGCTGCGGCGGTAGCGCCAGGCTTCGGCTGCGGCCTTCGCTGCAGCGAAGGCTGCCTGGTGGTTCCAGATCGCCCTACGCCGCCAGCGGCAGGCGCAGTTGCGTCAGCAGGCCACCGCCCGGGTTGTTGGACAGGCTGATCTCGCCGCCGGCGGCCCGCGCGATGTTGCGGGCAATGGTCAGGCCGAGACCGAGACCGCCGGTCTGGCGGTTGCGGGATTGTTCGAGGCGCACGAACGAGCCGAACACGGCGTCGATCTGCGCCTGCGGTATGCCCGGCCCTTCGTCGCGGATGGTGAGCAGGATCATGTTCTCCGACCGGCGCAGGCTGATATGCGCCTTCTTGCCGTAGGTGATCGCGTTCTGCATCAGATTGGTGACGCAACGCCTGAGCGCGACCGGCCGTGCCATGCAGATCAGGCCACGCGAGCGGGTGTCGTCGTCGAACGAGACCTCGTCATAGCTGTCGGCGATCGACTCCACGAGCGACCAGAAGTCGATGCGTTCGCTCTTTTCCTCGGTCACCTCGAAGGTGGCAAAGTCGATCACCGAGCTGGCGATGCTCTCGACATCGGCGAGATCGTGCGCCAGCGCTTCGCGAACGGCCGATTTGCGCAAAAGTTCCAGGCGCAGGCGCATCCGTGTCATCGGCGTGCGCAGATCATGCGCCAGCGCCGCCGCCAGATGTTCGCGGTCCTCGACATATTCGCGCAACCTGGCCTGCATGGCGTTGATCGCCTTGGCGGCGGCACGCACCTCGCGGCTGCCCGACTCGGCGATCGGCGGGCTCTTCAGGTCCTTGCCGATCCTGTTCACGGCGGTTTCCATCATCCGGTAGGGCGCCGTCAGCCGGCGCAGCGACCAGATCGACATGATCACCACCAGTCCGGCGATCAGCGAGTAGAGCGGCAAGCTGTCGAAGCTCAGGATCGGACCGACGGGCGTGTTCGGCTCGGTGAAGTTCAGCCATTGGCCGTCGGCAAAGCGCAGCGACGCCGTCAACTTGTCGCTCTGGGCGAAGTCGGCGGCCAGCACCAGGAGGTCACGCTCGACCTGGCCGATATCGGGTCCCGGCGCCATGCCGGTGGCGTCGTCGGCCTCGCGCGTCGCCGGGTCGCGCCGCACCCGCGCATCGGTGATGCCGAATTTCGACAGCCGGCCGACGAGGATGTCTTCAAGTTCCGCCAGTTCGTCGTCGCCGGCAATCGACGAGGTGACTGCCGGCGTGTCCGAGACGGTGAGCGCGTAGGTGGAATTGAACAGGCCGGTCGCCGTCGCCTTGCGTTGCTCAGGCGTGGCATCATGCATGAGCTGCACCAGCGAGTAAGCGCGGTCGTTCAGCCGGTAGAGGTCGACCTCGTCGTTGGCGGCGGCGCGGTCGCGCGACACGATGTAGAGGGTCGCGACCTGGCTGATCAGCAGGCCGGCGATGACGATCAGCAGCACCCAGACAGGCAAGGTCTGCGGCAGGAAACGTCTCATTCGGAGGTCGTCTCGGGCAGGAACTGGTAGCCGCCGCTGCGCACGGTCAGGATCAGCTTGGGCGTCTTCGGGTCGTCTTCCATCTTGCGCCGCAACCGACTGACCAGGATGTCGATGCTGCGGTCGAAGGAATAGTCGCTGTCGCCGCCGGACAATTCGATGAGCTGGTCGCGCGTCAATACGCGCTGCGCGCTCTTGACGAAGGTCTGCAGCAGGTTGAATTCCGCCATGGTCAGTTCGACCCTGACATCGTCGGGGGCGATCAGCCGACGTCGCGAGCAGTCCATCGTCCAGCCGGCGAAGCGGTAGATCTGCTTGGTGGTGGCGCGCTTGGGCTCGGCGGCGCCGTTGCGCCGCAGCACGGCGCGGATGCGCGCCAGAAGCTCGCGCGGGTCGAATGGTTTGGGCACATAGTCATCGGCGCCCATCTCCAGGCCGACCACGCGGTCGGTGGTCTCGGTGACGGCGGTCAGCATGATGATCGGTGTCGAATACTGGGCGCGAAGGTCGCGGCAAAGCTCCAGCCCGCTCTTGCCAGGCAGCATCACGTCGAGGACGATGAGGTCCACCTGCGCGCGGCGCAGGATGGCCTCCATCTCGGTGCCGTCTGCGGCAACCGAGGTGTGCAGGCCCCGCTTCTGGAAGAATTCCTGCAGCAGGTCGCGGATGCCCTTGTCGTCGTCGACGATCAGTATGTGTGCGTCGGATTTCACAGCAGCCCTGTCATTGTTTGATTGCCTAGCCGTTCTGTCGCAACCCACACGATAGAATTCAGGCCATATGTTGGCCAGTGGTGATGATGCGTCCACACCGGCTTCCTTAGACACAATCCAGAAACAAAATTCTACAGTTCAGAAAAACTCCTGAAAAAATACAAAGGCATAACTGGTCTCGTGGCGGTCAGGTCATCGGCTGCGACGCTAGTCTCGGGGTTTACGGATAAACCGATGCCAAGGTTGTCGATCAGTTTGTTGGGTGCGTTGCTGGGCATTTGCCTGGTTACTGCCGCTGTCGAACAATCGGACGCAAAGGTGACGCCCACCACCCGGAGCGAACGGTGCGCCAATCTCAGCCACCAATTTGATGAAGCCCTCGAAACCCATGCCGCGGCAACGCAGGTCACCGCGGCAAAGGCACTTCAGAGAAAGGGTAACCGGTACTGCGCCGCCAAGAAACAGGCACAGGGCATCCGGATGCTCGCCAACGCTTTGAAGCTGCTTGGAGTGACGCCGAACGACCCGGTTCAGTGACGCTCGAAAACTCGACCCGCTAAAAAAGGAAGTGAAGCCATGAAGAAGTCCATCCTCTCCGCAACCGGTCTCGCCGTCGCTCTCGCCTTCGCGATGCCGGCTCTCGGTAACGCCGCTGCCACCACGACCGCTGCTCCGGCTGCTTCGACGACCACCACCGCTCCGGCTACTGCCGCCCCGGCCAAGACTGCTCCGAAGAAGGTCGTCAAGAAGACCAAGAAGCACAAGAAGGCTCCGACGAAGGCCGTCAAGAAGGACGCCCCGAAGGCTTAATCCAGATCGGGCATAACTTGCCCGTCTGCGACAAGGCCGCTCCAGTTGTTTTTCGGCTGGGGCGGCCTTCTTCCTGTCCGACCGCTGAAAGCCCTGATATCGGCGATGTAGCGGACGGTTAGCCTACCGATGTTTGGCCGAAGCCTCGCGCCGGCAGCTTCCGCCCCGACCGACTTTAACCCGTTCGCAATGCCGGCCCTGTAGGACAATCCGCATGAAGAAGCGGCTTTCGTCCACTCTGCGTTCGTTGGTGCTTGGCGGTCTGGTCGCCACTGGCGCCGCCAGGGTGCTGATCCTGCTTACCGCCAGCCCGGTGCCCGATCCGGCCAGTGGGCGCACCGAGCCTTCGCTGTTCGCACCGGAGATTTCCACCAACTGGGACTACATCACGCCGGCACAGACCTGGGTGCTGATCGTGCTCACCGGCACAACGCTGATCTGCGTCGTCGCGTGGCCGATCGCGGCATGGCTGGAACGTCGGGCGGATGCGGGCGGAAACCGCCTTCGGTCCGATATGCCATCCGTCACAGCCGCGCGGCAGATTCCCGGCCGCCGCATCTTCGGCCGCCAGGACCGTTGAACGGCAACCGAGACTTTCCCACATAGTCGCGAATGGCGGCGCCCTCCGGACCGGCTTTGCGCGTCAATCAAAATGGACGGCTGAATTCGCTGGTGTCAGAATGCGGGCCAGGTCGCTTGCGCAAAATTGTCGGTTCCGATGCCTGAAATCACCACAAAACCGCGTACCGAGGTCAAGCCGCAGACCGAGCGGCCAAAGCTCTACAAGGTCATCCTCATCAATGACGATTTCACGCCGCGCGAATTCGTGGTGACGGTGCTGAAGGGCGAGTTCAAGCTCAGCGAAGACCAAGCGCACAGGATCATGATCACCGCGCACCGGCGCGGCGTGTGCGTTGTTGCCGTCTTCACCAAGGATGTCGCCGAGACCAAGGCGACACGGGCGACCGATGCCGGCAAGGCCAAGGGCTATCCGCTGCTGTTCACGACCGAGCCGGAAGAGTAGCCCTACCGCCCCTCGCGGTACCACATCGAACCCATCGCCAGAAGCAGCAGGCCGAGGCCGAGGAAGCCGCCGAACAGCGGCACGCGCGAGACCGCCTTGAGCACGCTGTCGTCAGTCGTGCGCAGGCCGATCCAGTCGCTGCCGGTGGCCTGACCGGAAGAGCGCACCGGCACGATGGAGGGCAGCGTAATGTCACTGCCAAGGGCCGTGGATGACGCCAGTCGCCGCACGCTGCCGCCGGTGGCTTCAGCCGGCGTTCTCAGCCGGTTTTCCGTGGAAATGACATCGGCGAATTCCGGCGCGTTGACCGGCCCGACATGGGCGAGCGCGGTGAGGTCGCCATTGGCGACCTGGTAGAGGCCGATCTCGCTGGTCTCAACGCTGCCGAGGAAGACGCCAGGCTCGGATTTGTCGAGCTTGACGGTCAAGGTCTTGCCGGACGGGGTGATGATCTGCGCCGGGCCGGGAGCATCGGCCATGGTCTGGCGGCGGATTTCCAGCACCATGCCGCGACCGTCGGCGGTCAGCCGTTCCTCCTCGAGATCGGGTTCCTTCATCAGCCAGTGCGCGATGCGCCGGTAGAGCTGGACATGCGGGCCACCGCCTTCGAAGCCGCGCGCCCACAGCCAGCCCTGGTCGGACAGAAGCATGCCGACGCGGCCCTCTCCCTTGCGGTCGAGCAAGAGCAGGGGCCGGTTGTCGGCGCCCTTCATCACCACTTCGCCTTCGGGATTCTGCACGCCGATGGTGCGGAACCAGCGGCTCCAGTGCGGCGGCTCGGTGGCCGAGCCGTCGAGCCCGCGGGTCACCGGGTGGCGCTGGCCGAGGTCGGTGAGGCGTGGATAGAAGGCCTTGTCGACCACTTCGCCGGTCGGCATTGCCGGCAGGGCCGACATCAGCGGCGTGCGCGCGATCGAGCTTTCGCCGGCATATTCGGGGCCGGCCGCGATCAGCAGCGCGCCGCCCTTTTCGACATATTCGGAGATGTAGTCGTAGTAGAGGATCGGCAGCACGTCGCGGTGCTGGTAGCGGTCGAAGATGATGAGATCGAAATCCTTGATCTTCTCGACGAACAGTTCGCGGGTCGGGAAGGCAATCAGCGACAATTCGTTGATCGGCGTGCCATCCTGCTTTTCCGGCGGCCGCAAAATGGTGAAATGGACGAGATCGACCGAGGCGTCGGATTTCAAGAGATTGCGCCAGGTGCGCTCGCCGGCATGCGGCTCGCCGGAGACGAGCAGCACACGCAGGTTTTCGCGAATGCCGTCGATGAGCGCGATGGCGCGGTTGTTGGTGTCGGTCAGTTCGCCCGGCTCGCGGTCGATGGCGAGCTCGACGATGTTGCGGCCAGCGCCCGGAATGGTCACCTGCAGCGGCATGGCCTGGCCGACGGTGGCATGTTCGACCGCGACCTGCTCGCCATTGACCGAGACGCGCACTTCGACCGGGCTGGTCTCGTTTTCCGTCGAGATCACGCGGTAGGTCATGTCGAGCGGCTTGCCGACAAGGCCGAAGCGCGGTGCGTTCTCGAAGCGGATGCGGCGATCCTTCTCGTGATCGTTGCCGGTGATCAGGGCATGCAGCGGTGCGTTGAAATCGGGGCTGCCCGCGGGCGCGTCATGCACCTCGCCATCGGTGATCATGATGGCGCCGCCAATGCGCGACGGCGGCACGTCGCGGAAAGCGCCTTCGAGCGCGCCGAACAGCCGTGTCTCGGTGCGCTCCTCGGCGGCTTGCGATTTGCCGGCCTCGATGACGCGCACATCGAACTGCTTGAAGCGGCCAAGACGCTGCTGCAGCCCGGCCAGTGCCTCGTCGGTCTGCTTGGTGCGGTCGCCGATATCCTGGCTCTGGCTGCGGTCGACGACGAGGGCGACGACGCTTTTCAGCGGCTCGCGTTCCTCGTTGAGGAACACCGGGTTGAACAGGGCGGCGGCGAGCGCCATCAGGGCGACGAAGCGGAAGACGGCACCGCGCTGGCGAAACCACAGGCCGATGAGCGCCAGCAGCGCCAGCGGCACCAGCACCAGAGCCAGCAGGGGCCAGGAGATCAGCGGCTCGAGGGAGATCGACCAGTTCATGAATTAGCCTCCCCCTTGTGGGGAGGGCAATTCCGGGCTGGGAACGCAACAAAGCACGTCATCCTACTGCCCCAGCCGTTCGAGCAGTATGGGCACATGCACCTGGTCGGATTTGTAGTTGCCGGTCAACATGTACATCATGATATTGACGCCGGCGCGCAAGGCGTAGATGCGCTGCATCGGGTCCGCCGGCACGGTCGGCAGCAGCGGATCGCCATTTTCGTCGACCGCCCAGGCGCCGGCGAAATCATTGGCGGTGATCATGATCGGCGAGACGCCGTCGCCGGTGCGCACCGGCCGGTTCTCGGCATTGCTGGCGTCGAGCGAGGCCTCGACCCAGAGCGGGCTGCCACTGAAGCGGCCGGGAAATTCGGGCAGGATGAAGAAGGATTTGGTCAGCACGTGGTCGGACGGCACCGGCTCCAGCGGCGGCACGTTGAGGTTGCCGAGGATGTCGCGCAGCCGCTCCGTCGCCGGGCTGGTCGAATCGGCGCCGATGCCGTTGGCGAACTGGTCGCGCGTATCGAACAGCACCGTGCCGCCTTGCTGCATATAGGCGTCGATGCGGGCGATCGCGGCCTGGCTCGGCATCGGTGCGGCCGGATCGATCGGCCAGTAGATCAAGGGATAGAACGACAGCTCGTCCTTCGCGATGTCGACGCCGGCCGGCGCGCCGGGTTCCAGCGCCGTCTTCTCGACCAGGAAGCGGGTCAGGCCTTCGAGCCCGGCGCGGCTGATCGAATCGTCGCCCGGCACGCCGGTCAGCACATAGGCGATGCGGGTCTTCGATATGGCCTCGATGGCGACCTCGTCGCCAGGTTTGGCGTCGTCGGCGCGGGCAGGATCGGCATGGCCAAACAGCGCGCCGAGCGCAATCAGGATCGCGGCGGTGGTGGCCACGCCACCGGCACGGCGCGGCCGGCGGGCAAACAGGCCGCCCATCCAGAACACCGCCAGGGTGTCGAGCAGCATCAGCACCAGAGCGGCGGCGACCAGTGCGCCCTTCAGGTTGCGCGATTCGTCAAAGGCATACTGGATCGATGTGACCGGAACGGTGATTTGCGGGCGCGCCAGCGGCGCCAGCTTGCTTGCGGCATCGAGCAAATTGTGAGCGAAGACGCCGGTCTCGGAGCCGTAGAGGCCGGGCGGGTTCTCGAAGGTTACCGCCAGCGCGGGACCCGGCACCAGCGGCCGTGCATCCGGCGTCGGCGGCACCAGCGAGCCGTCGGCTGATATCATGCGGTAGGGCGCCAGCGAGGTGGCCGCGGCTTCGGCATTGGCGATCGCCGCGCCCTGGTTGCGCGACAGCTGCACGATGCGGCGCAGCATCTCGACGAAGCTGCCGGAGATCGGCAGGTTCGACCAGGTCGCCTCGGGCGTGACGTGGAACAGCACCAGCGTGCCCTTGCCTTTCTTCAGTCCGGTGACCAGCGGTGTGCCGTCGGCGAGGGCGGCCCAGGTGCGCTCGACAATGTCGGGCGTCGGCTCGGCCAGCACCTGCCTGGTGACGGTGACCTCGGTCGGCGGCGCAAGATCGGCGAACGGACCGGCCTTGGGGAATTCGGTGACCGGTTGCGGTGACGTCCATGACAGGGCTCCGCCTAGCGAACGCTCACCGGTGCGCAGGCGGACCGGCAGCAGGTCGTCGTCATTGCCGGCGGCGGCCAGCCGCGAGCCGGCGAAGCGCACCAGCGTGCCGCCATTGTCGACCCAGTCGACCAGCCTTTGTCGAACCTGTGCGGGAATGGTGCCGATGTCGGCCATGACGATCATGGCCGGCTTCTGGTCGAGGATCTGCGGGATGGCATCGGCGAGGTCGGCGCTGGAGGGTTCGACGAGATCGGCGAAGGGCTGCAGCGCGCGCCTGATGTAGTAGAGCGGCGACAAAAGCGGCTGCGCTTGGTCGGCCTCGGCCTGCGACAGCAGCCCGACGCGGCGGCGCTTGGAGCTTTCGTCAAGGACGCGCACAGCACCGGCCTGGCGCTCGCCGTCGAGCGAGATCGAGGCAAAGTCGTTGCGCAGCTCGAACGGCACCGCCATGGTGCCGGTGGCGGTGGTTTCGCCAGGGGAAAAGGTCAGCGTCGCATCGGCGATGCGGCGGCCCTTGTCGTCGAAAGCGCCGGCGGTGACTTGTGCGGGTGCCGGGTCGCCCGGCGCGCGGATGGCGGTCAGCGCAAAGCCGTCGACCTGGTTGTCGGCGGTGGTCAGGCCGGTCAGCGACAGCCGGTCTGAACTGGCCCACACGACACGGGCGGCATTTTTCGACAACAGCGTGTTGAAGGCGGCCTCGTCGCCCTTCGCCGCCAGGCCGTCGGCAAGCACGGCGACGCTGGCGCCGGGCAAGGTGTCCAGCGCCCCGGCGACGCGGGCATAGACGGCGGGCCGGTCGGTCGGGATCGGCCGTGGCTTGGCGGCACGCAGCCGGTCGAGGGCGGCGGCGGCATCGAACGGGCCGATTTCCGAATTGGGCTTTTCGGCGGTGAAGGCGACGATGACCGGCACGCCGTTCGAGCCGGCGTCTTTGATCAGCCGCTCGGCGGTGGCGACGCGCTTGTTCCAGTCGGCGGCACTTGCCCAGTCATTGTCGATGACCAACGCAAGGGCCGCGCCCTCGGCCGGCAATTTTTCGCGCGGGTTGAACACCGGCTCGGCAAGGGCGGTGACGATGAGCGCCGCCATCAACAGCCTGAGCAGCGTCAGCCACCACGGGCTCTGCTGCGGCGTTTCCTCGCGCTTCAACACACGCGCCAGGATCTTCAGCGGCGGGAAGATCTCGGTCTGCGGCTTGGGCGGCGTCAGCCGCAACAGCCACCAGATCACCGGTAGCGCCAGCAGGCCCCACAGCACCATGGGGGCGCCAAAGGAGAGCGGCAGCCAGCTCATGCGACGGCCTTCCCGGCACGACTGCCCCCGGCGGTCGGCCCGGTATAACCGCCGTCGGCGGTCATCGCCATGTGCAGGCGCACGAGCGCGTCGGAAGCCAGCCGATCGGTGTGGTTGACGGTAAAGCTCCAGCCGAGCCGCTTGCACCAGGCGGCAAGTTCGTGGCGGCGGGCGGTGTAGAGCAGGCGGTATTCATCGCCGAGCATTTCGGCGCGGCCGGCGGTCAGCTTGTCGCCGGTCTCGGGATCGGTGAATTCGGTGCGGCCAGCATAGGGGAAGGTTTCCTCGGCCGGGTCGGCGACCTCGATCAGGTGCGCGCGCACGCCATGGCGGGCGAGCACGTCGAGCCAGGCCATCGTCTCCTCGACCGGATCGAGGAAGTCGCTGGCGATGACGATGTCGCAGAAGCGGCGGATGTCGGACAGGTCGGGTTTTGCCGGCAACTCGCCGGCGTGCATGAGTTGGGCGGCGATGCGCTCGGCGCCGTTGCRGGCGGTGAACGGATCGGTGAGGCCGGGCCAGGCGATGCGCTCGCCGCTGCGCGACAACAGCTCGGCCATGGCCAGCGTCAGCACAAGCGCGCGCGATTGCTTGGACACGCCGGCGCCGGTCGATTTGTAGAGCATCGACGGCGACGGGTCGGCCCAAAGCCACACCGTATGGGCGGCTTCCCATTCGCGGTCGCGCACATAGGTGTGGTCGTCGCGGGCCGAACGGCGCCAGTCGATGCGCGAGGCATCGCCTTCGACATAGGGCCGGAACTGCCAGAAATTCTCGCCGATGCCGCGCTTGCGGCGGCCATGCCAGCCGGCGATCACGGTGTTGACGATGCGGCGCGCCTCGACGAGCAGATCAGGCACAAGCGAGGCCCGCAACCGGCCACGAGCGAGCGCGTCGCGCGTCGCTGCCGGAGCCTGGACCTCGCCGATGCGCGCCATCAAATCCCTTTCACCAGCTTTGCCACCACGTCGCGCACGCTGGTGCCTTCGGCGCGGGCGGCGAAGGTCAGCGCCATGCGATGCTGCAGCACCGGCTCTGCCAGCGCACGGACATCGTCGATGGAGGGCGCCAGCCGCCCATCGTAGAGCGCGCGCGCCCTTGTGCACAGCATCAGCGCCTGGCTGGCGCGCGGGCCGGGCCCCCAGGCGACATGCTTGTCGGTCTCGGCATTGCCCTGGCCGGGGCGCGCCGAGCGCACCAGCGTCAGGATCGCCTCGACGACGCTTTCCGGCACCGGCATGCGGCGGATCAGCGTCTGGATCTCCTTCAGCCGCACCGGGTTCAGCACGTTCTGCGCTTTGGCGTCCTCGATGCCGGTGGTTTCCAAGAGGATGCGGCGCTCGGCCTCGATTTCGGGATAGAGGATGTCGACCTGCATCAGGAAGCGGTCGAGCTGGGCCTCGGGCAAGGGATAGGTGCCTTCCTGCTCCAGCGGGTTCTGTGTTGCCAGCACATGGAAGGGCGCCGGCAGGTCGTGGCGGGCGCCGGCAATGGTGACGTGGTACTCCTGCATCGCCTGCAGCAACGCCGACTGGGTGCGCGGCGAGGCACGGTTGATCTCGTCGGCCATCAAAAGCTGGGCGAAGATCGGCCCGGAGATGAAACGGAAGGAACGCTTGCCGAACTCGTCCTGCTCCATCACCTCGGAGCCGAGGATATCGGACGGCATCAGGTCGGGCGTAAACTGGATGCGGCGTGAATCGAGGCCGAGCACGACGCCCAGCGTCTCGACCAGCTTGGTCTTGGCAAGGCCCGGCACGCCGACCAGCAGCGCATGGCCGCCGGCCAGCAGCGCCACCAGCGTGCGCTCGACGACGCTCTCCTGGCCGAAGATGACCCGGCCGACCCCGTCGCGGATCCTGGAGATGTCGGCAAGCGCCTTCTCGGCCTCGGCGATCATGTCCGTTTCGCTCATCGGGCTTTCCTTGACCATCACGCTCATGCAGCTTCGATCCCTTTGGTTGGAGATACCATGGTTGGAAATACCGGCACGCACCATAGCATAGGTTGCCGCGATTCGGCCTCGCGTGGCGCCTATGTCAAAACTTAAATCACAGACTTAGGCTGACAAGCGGAACAACAGTGACTATTTCGTGACCATGACGGAACACTCCGAACATCGCCAGCTAAGCCTCACGACCGCCACCGAGGCGCGCGGTCTCGAAGCGCTGATCTCGCGCGCCGCCCGCGCCGGCAAGGGCGCGGCGCCGGTCGAGCGCTGGAATCCCGACTTCTGCGGCGATCTCGACATGGAGATCAAGGCTGACGGCACCTGGTTCTATCTGGGCACGTCGATCGGACGCATGCCACTGGTGCAGCTGTTCTCCTCGGTGCTGCGCAAGGACGCGGACGGCAGGACCTATCTGGTGACACCGGTGGAACGGGTCGGCATCCGCGTCGCCGACGCGCCATTCATCGCCGTCGAGATGGATGTTTCGGGCAGTGGCGACGCGCAGATTATCACCTTCCGCACCAATGTCGGCGATGTCGTCGAAGCCGGACCGGAACGGCCGCTGCGCTTTGTCGACGAGAGCGAGACCGGTGGCCTGAAACCCTATGTGCTGGTGCGCGGCCGGCTGGAAGCGCTGGTGGCGCGGCCGGTGATGTATGAGCTGGTCGGACATGGCGAGGAGATCGAGATCGGCGGCAAGACCATGTTCGCCGTGCGCTCCAAGGGCGCGGTGTTTGCGATCATGCCGGCGGACCAGCTGAAGCGGCTGAGCGCGTGATGGACCAGATGTCAACGGCGCCGTTTTCCGCAGCGGACTTTCGCGCGCGCTTTGCGGCACAGCCGGATGCGCATGCCGGCGACGACTATGGTGACCATCGCTTCAATCCAGGCCATCCACGCCTCAACCATGGCAAGCCGCTGCGCAATGCCGCGGTGCTGATCCCGGTGGTCGATCATGAGGGCGAAGCCACGGTTCTGTTGACCAAACGGGCCGAAAGGCTGCGCAACCATTCGGGGCAGGTGGCCTTTCCCGGCGGCACCATCGATGCGACCGATGCCAGTCCGGAAGCGGCGGCTGTGCGCGAGACCTTAGAGGAAATCGGCCTTGCTCAGGATCGCATCGAGATCATCGGCCGCATGCCCGACTACGTAGCCGGCAGCGGCTACCGCATCGCGCCGGTGCTGGGCATCGTGCGGTCCGGTTTCCGGCTCAGCTTGAATGCCGACGAGGTCGATGCCGCCTTCGAAGTGCCGCTGCGTTTCCTGATGGACCCGGCCAACCACAAGCGCGACAGCCGCATGTGGAACGATCTCGAATGGTTCTTCTACGACATGCCCTATGGCGACCGGCGCATCTGGGGCGTCACCGCCGGCATTATCCGTACGCTCTACGAAAGGCTCTATGCGTGAATGTCTCTATCGCGGGCCGGGCCGAGTGGCTCGGCGACAAGCATCTGCAGCGCCTGCTTGCCGCATTGGCGCAAAGCGGCGAAGAGGCGCGTGTTGCCGGTGGCGCGGTACGCAACACGCTGATGGGCCAGCCGGTTGCCGACATCGACATCGCCACCACCTGTCTGCCGCAGGAAACCATCCGCCGCGCCGAGGCGGAAGGCTTCAAGGCGGTTCCGACCGGCATCGAGCATGGGACGATCACCGTGGTTGCCGGCGGCAAGCCATATGAGATCACCACCTTACGCGCCGATGTCGAGACCGATGGCCGTCGCGCCAAGGTGTCGTTCGGGAGCGACTGGAAGCTCGACGCCGAGCGGCGCGACTTCACCATCAACGCGCTCTATGCCGAGGCCGATGGCACGGTGATCGACCTGGTCGGCGGCATCGCCGACATCGAGGCGCGCCGGTTGCGCTTCATCGGCGATCCGGAAGCGCGCATCCGCGAGGATTATCTGCGCATCCTGCGCTTCTTCCGCTTCTTCGCCTGGTACGGCGATGGCCGGCCGGATGCCGAGGGGCTGAAAGCCTGTGCCCGGCTGAAGGAAGGGCTGGCCCAGCTTTCGGCCGAGCGCATCTGGTCGGAACTGAAGAAGCTTCTGTCGGCGCCCGATCCTTCGCGGGCGTTGCTCTGGATGCGGCAGGCCGGCGTATTGACCGCCGCGCTGCCGGAAAGCGAGAAATGGGGCATCGACGCGATCCATGCGCTGACCAAGGCCGAGAAGGATCTGGACTGGGCACCTGACCCCCTGCTCAGGCTGGAAGCGATCGTGCCGCCGGATGCCGCGCGCATGAAGACGCTCGCCGAGCGGCTCAAATTTTCGACCGCCGAAGCGGATCGCCTGCGCCACTGGACGTTGGCCACCGCCGCCGAGCCGAAGACGACGGAGGGCGAGTTGGCAAAGCGGCTCTATCGCGGCGACCGACAGGGGTTCGTCGACCGCCTGCGGCTGTCGCTTGCGGGCGCGCGGATGCGCGCCGTCCAGGACAATGACGCGTTGCTCGAAGCCGGCGGCTTTTCGCGCCTGCTTACCTTCGCCCTGAAATGGGAGAAGCCGTTGTTTCCGCTAAAGGGCGCCGATCTGACGCGGCTCGGCGCAACTCCAGGGCCGAAGCTTGGGGAAATCCTCAAGACCCTTGAGACTGAATGGGTCGAAGCGGGCTTTTCGCCCGATCGCGGCGCGCTGCTTGAACGCGCCGCGGAAGCCTTGAAAGCAGGCTGAAGTCACGCAGCGTCGCGGGTCTTCTCGATGCGCGAGCGGATCGCCTCGATCATCGTCTCGCGGATGACCGCCTCGCCATGGGTCTCGCGCATGTGCTCTACGGCACGGCGCATGACCTCGGCCTCCTCGTCGGCACGCGTGTGCCAGTCACAGCCGGGCACCAGCGACCCGCAGTGAAATTGTTTCATGGGATTTCTCCTTTTCCTCCGCGGAGCCTGAGGCTCCGATAGTTTTTCGGCTCATGGTCCAAATCCAGGATGGGAACTTGGGCCGCGAGCGGGGGAACAGCATAACACAGATGGGGCGGCATTGGTCGCAGTCAACGGCGAAAAGGCGGAGCAGCGCTGCTCCGCCCTCTTACGCTATCCCAAAGCAGGACCAGAAATCGTCTCGTCCTGCTGTGGCAGGCAGGCTGTCACTTTGCGATCTTGACGGCCTCGGCAACCTTGTTCTTGCCGCTCATCTCCCATGAGACGCGAACCTTTTCACCGACCTGAAGGCCAGGATCCTTGAAGGTCTTGGGAAGCGTAAAAGACGATCCGTCATCGAGGACAAGGCTCATGGCCGTTGCGTCAAAGGTCTTGATCGTTCCGGTGGTGTGCTTGACGGCGGCGAATGCCACCGAACCGGAAGCGAGAAGGGCAGCCGCGGCAGCCGAAACAATGATCCTGCGCATTGCGAAGTACTCCTGGAAAAGGCGGGTATCCTTTTTGACGAAGATGTCCCGCATCGTCTGGGCCGTCCGGTCGCGTCGGGTCGCGGCTCGCTTCTGTTTTGCTCTCAGGCGAACCGCCGGCGCTTCCCGACCCGGCGCAGGAAATAGGCCAGCCTTTTCAATCGCCTATTAGACGAAAAAGAAATCTTTCGCGGTGCTGTATGCCACATTCCATGCCCATTTCGAGCAAATGGGACATCAATGCGGCTCACATCGCGCTCACCATTTTGTTACGGCCAGCGGACCTCGGGCGGCAGGCTGGAGAGGATCGAGGCGACATTGCCGCCGGTCTTCAGTCCGAAGATGGTGCCGCGATCGTGAAGCAGGTTGAATTCTACATA